>JANXXF010000217.1 GCA_025350775.1 Actinomycetes bacterium | reverse complement strand
GATGGAGTGCAGAGGTGGGGGGGCCCGGGGGGCGCCCCACCCGCGTTCGAGGCCGTCGGGGCGTCGGCGTCCGGGCGAGCCGGTCGTGTCGAACCTCGACGTGTTGGGGGTCGGGAACAACGCGACGGTGTCGTTCACTTCCGACCGGGCCGCGACGCTAGTAGTGCAAGGCCTGCCGCGTGGCCCGGGGAATGCAAGCTATGTCTTGTCGCGGCGACTAGAAAAGCAACCCCTGTCTTGCACTTCGTGCTCGTCTTGAGCCATGCGCGCCTCTCGCAACGACCGAGCCAGGCTCGAAAAGCGCCTCGCCGCCTGGAAGGCGCTTCCCGCGGCCGCACCGCCTCGCGGTTGGCTCCGCGCCGTCCGCGACGGCCTTGGCATGTCGCAAGCCGACCTTGCGGCCCGCCTCGTTGTCACACGGCAGCGCATCGCTCAGCTCGAGCAGGGTGAGGTCGACGGCTCGATCCAGCTCTCGACGCTGCGCCGTGCGGCCGCGGCGATGGACTGCGTGCTGGTCTACGCGCTCGTCCCGAACACGACGCTCGAGGACGCGGTGCACAGGCAGGCGCTCACCGTTGCCGCCAGCGACGTCGACCGCGCCAGGCAGACGATGCCGCTCGAGGCGCAGCTGGGCGGCGAGGGCGACCATCAGCGCTTGACGGAGTCGATCGCGGAGCAGCTCCTCGACTCGCGGCGCCTCTGGAGGCAGTAGTTGCACCTCCTTGGCGGAGCCACCGACGGGCAGACACCGCTCGATCCCGACGAGGCTGAAGGGCTGCTCCGCAGGACGATCACCACGCTCGGCGAGCTGGACGAGGTCGAGCAGGAGAACATCGCGAAGGCGATCCCGTGGGCGCTCAGGACTGCGCGTGGCGCGGCCGACATCATGACGGAGGCGTTCCTGCGTGATCTCCATCACAGGATGTACGGCGATGTGTGGCGCTGGGCGGGAACGTACCGTCGCTCGAACAGGAACATCGGCGTCGAGTGGTGGCAGGTGCCGACCGAGATCGCAGCGCTGGTCGGCGACGGCCGCTACTGGCTCGAGAGCGGGACGCTCGCACCCGCCGAGCTGTGCGTCCGCTTCACGCACCGGCTCGTATCGCACGTTCATCCGTTCCCGAACGGTAACGGCAGGCACTCGCGGCTCGTCGCCACGCGCTCGCGGTCAGCCTGGGCGAGCCGCCATACACCTGAGGTCAGCGCCTCGAGCTCGCGCCCGGCGAGCTCCGCCGCCGCTACCTGGATGGCCTACGTAGCGCCGACACGGGCGACATCGCTCCGCTGCTTGCATTCGCCCGCGCGTAAGAGCGCGCCACGGCCGCTGACCGAGACCGAGGCCGGTGCCCCGTCGCGCCCGAGTCTCCGCACCCGGCGACCTGCCATCAGGCGAGGTTGCAACTCCGCGCAGTGCTCCACTGCCGCCACGAGCCGCCGTCACCCTTCCACACGACCCAGGCGCGATAGAGCTGCTCGTGCGCAGGCCAGTCGGAGGGAAGGCCCTTGCCGCCCGCTCCGCGCCAGGTGCTGGCGAGGAACTGCAGGCCGCCGTAGTACGGCGACCGGCGGCCGCGTCAGTCGATGCCGGCACGGCGCCACTCGTCGGGCGACTCCTGGCTGTGTACGCAGAGCGCGCCACGGAGCCACGCCTTCGATGGGTTCCAGCGCAGCGCTTCGCGCGTGGGGGCGCTCATCCGCGCGGCTGCTGCGGCGGTGACGGGCAGCAGGAACTACGAGGCGACAGCGGTCGTGACGGCGGCGATACGCAGATGAGGGCTCCTGTCTTTCGCTCTGCCGGAGGCGTAGCCACCCGGCCTGGCAAAGGAAAACCCCAGGCTGTCCGCCCGGGGCTGTCGGTTTTTCGAGCCGCCAGGGTTCGGGCGACGTGGTCCATGGTACCGGCCGCGGCCTCGGCCACTGCGCGGTCGGCCGCAAAGTGACCGGGGCCGCCCCGCGTAGCGGAGCGACCGCGGCCCGAACCTGGTGTGACGCTGCTCTCTACAGGCCGACGCGGATCGACCAGAGCCTGCGACCGGAGATGCCGGCGAGGATGTTCTCACCCGACTTGCGGGCGCGGACGAAGACCGCCAGCACCTGCTGCTTCGCGCTGGCCGGGAAGCCGGCCATCGGGCGGAACTCGACCTGTGCCCAGCCCTTGGCGTCCGTCGCCTGCTCGTCCGGGATCGTGAACTGGTTGAACGGGACGGCCGTCGCGTAGACCAGGGCGCCCTGCACCGGATGGCCGCACGTGTCGGAGACGTGGTAGCGGACGATGACCTGCGTCGTGTCGCGGGCCACGACTTCCGGGTCGGACTGCTGCTGGTCGACGATCAGCCGTGCCGGCAGCGACACGTCGGCGATCTGGGCGGTGCCGGTGGCCTTCGGGCAGCCGGTTGCGGAGGGCGTCGGCGTAAGGGCGGGGGCGGCGGCCGCGGTGACAACCGCCGTCGGCACCGACGAATCCGCCGACTTGCCGTCCGCGTTGCTGGCCTGAACCTTGAAACGCACCGTATTCCCGACGTCCGCTGACGTCAGCAGGTAGGTGATGGCGTTCGCGCCGCTGATGTTCGCGCAGCTGTTGCCGGACTTGTCACAGCGAGTCCAGAAGTAGTTGTAGTCGGTCGGCTTGTTGCTCCACGCTCCATTAGCTCCGGTGAGATTCTGACCTTCCTGGGCCGTACCGGTCTGGGTGGGCGCAGAGGTGCTCGCCGGGGCGAGCATGCTGGCGGCAAGGCCGGAGCCGGTGAACACACCGAGCCCGATGACGAGCGCGAGCGTGCCACCGAGGGCAACCAGTGCTGTGGCTGCGCGGCGCTTCTTCCTGGTACGAGACATTGCTGCTCCTTCGTTCGAGTTAACCCCTCGGTTCCGCGTGCTGTACGGAACCGGGAGCGTGATCCTGGGTCGGTGTTTCCCGTTCCGCACGGCAGCTAAACCAGGGACTACCCTTCGCTGGATGGAGGGCGAAGCGAGGCCGGGCTGGCTCACCCCTCGGCGCAGGCGGGTGCTGCGGCTCGCGCTGCTGCTGTCGGTGTTCATCTGGCTGTTCGTCCGGCCGCTGCGCGAGTCGATCTCGATGTGGATCCCGTTCGTCGCGCTCGCCGGCATCGAGCTCCACTTCTTCGGCGCGGGCGTGCTCGACTGG
>JANXXF010000211.1 GCA_025350775.1 Actinomycetes bacterium | reverse complement strand
AGCCGTCGGCGTGGATGCGCAGCATCAGGGCCGCATGCCGGCGGTTGCAGGTGCGTGCCCGGTCGGCATTACCGCCGCGATAGCCGTCGGTCGTGCGTGTCAGGACGACCACGTAGCCCTGCGCGCGCAGCAGTGTGGCCGTCCGCCGTGCGATTGCGAGGGCGACTGTGGCCTCGCCGGCCGCGCCGCCACCGTCCTTGACCTTGGTGATCGGCGAGCCCGGGCCGATCGGCTCCACCTGGCTGCCTACCCCGTTGGCCGTGCCGTGGCCGGGGTCGATGCAGATCAGAGCGGTCACGACGGCGATCTCGGCAAGCACGTCGCCAGGGTAGCCTAGGGGTGAGCCGATGGCCTGCCCCGCCGTAGCGATCCCGAGCACCTTCGCGCGCGACTGGCGCGCGCTGCCGACGACGGCTGGCAACGTGGTCGCAGCCGGCGTCCAGAAGTGGACGCAGTGGGGCTATGCCTGCCGGCCGGCGGGAGCCGCGGCAGGCCGCAACGCAGCCCGGGGAGGCGCAGTGATCGCGTGCTGGTGGGCGCGAGCCGAGCGCAAATGAGCGACAGCAACGGAGGAGAGACGTGGGGATCGTCGATCGGGTCAAGCAGAACCTGACGGACACGGTGGAGATGGCCAAGGACGGCCTCGGCGAGGTGAAGGAGATCCGCGACAAGCGGGAGGTGACCCACCTCTACGGCGACTTCGGCAAGAAGGCCTTCGAGCTGCTGGAGAGCGGGGCGATCGCGCACCCGGAGCTCGAGCCCGAGGCGAAGCTGATCCGCCGGACGCTTGCCGAGCGCGACTACATCAAGGGCACCGGCAGCTCGGCGGCGGCGGGCGCGCCGGGCGACCCGACGCGCGACGACATCTAGCAGCGGCGAGCAGCCTCGATCCACCGCCATGCGCTCCCACGACTCACCGCTCGAGCCGTCACCCGGCTCCCCACCGTCGCAGCGGGGCGTGGAGGCGCTGACACGGATCCGGGCGTTCCTGCGCGATACCGCCCTGCCGCTCTGCGCCGCCCACGCCGCTGCTCTCGTTCTGCTCGGCCGAGGCGAGGCGGCACTGGCTGCCCGACCTGCTCGCGGGCCGGATCAACATCGCCTCGGCGATCACCGAGCGTGGCGGTGGCTCCGACGTGACCTCGCCCGTGACGCGCGCCGTGCGCGACGGGGACGGCTGGATGCTCACGGGTCACAAGTATCTGATCACGGGGGCGCCGGTCGTTGAGCTCGTGCTGGTGCGGGTGCCGGTAGAGGGCGGGCCGCCCGGCTCGCTGACCTGCTTCGTCCTGCCGATCGACCACCCCGGCGTCACGCGCGGCCCGGTGGTGCAGACGCTGCTTGCCGACGGGTTCACCGGTCAGCTCGAGTTCGACGGGGCGCGCCTCGGCGCGGAGCACCTGATCGGGCGTGAGCACGGCGGCGTCGAGCTGCTGCGCTTCGGCCGCAACTGGATCCGACTGCGTCGCGCCGGAATGTGCTCGGGCCTGGCCCGCCACTGCCTCGACCGGTCGCTCGCGTATGCGCAGGAGCGCCACTCCTGCGGGCGGCCGATCGCCGAGTACGGCGACGTCGGCGCGATGCTCGTCGACAGCTACCAGGACTGGACGGCGATGCGGTCGCTCTCGATCGAGCTGCTCGCGCGTTTCCAGCGGGAGGATGTCGACGACGCGCTCTATCGCGTCGCCGACCGGGCCGTCCAGGTGCACGGCGGCCGCGGCCTGCTCACCGAGGCCGGGCTGGAGAAGATCTTCCGGGTCGCCCGCAACCTGCGGATCGCGGGCGGCACGCGCGAGACGCAACGCGCCGCGATGCTCGCGACATTTACGGAAGACGAGGACGCGACGTTCGACTTCGGCCTGGCGTAGGCCGACAGCGGCTGCGGACGGGCGGGTCAGCCGAGGTAGGTGATGTCAAACGGGCCCGGGAGCGTCACAAGCATGGGGGTGCCGCTCTTTGTGCTGGCGCGCGGGGATGCGCGACCGTGTGGAACTCGGGGCCTGGCGGAGTCGACCAGCCGGGCGGGCTGCAGCGAGGTGCCAGCAGGCGCCTCTCGCTGCGGTCGCCGCCTGAAGCGTGTTAGCTAGGCCTGACCGATGGCGAAGCGCATCCCCGAGCCTGTCGTGCAGAGCTACCGCGAGGTGCTGCGCGCCGCTCTGCCCGCCTCTCTGGCAGTCGGCACGTTCGCCGTCTCGATCGGGATCGTTGCGCGCGCCGGCGGCCTCGGCTGGACGGCGCCGGCGGTCTTCTCCGCGACGACGTACGCCGGTGCTTCGCAGGTCGCTTCGATCGGCGTCATCACCGGTGGCGGTGGCGTCGTCGCCGCGATCGTCGCGGGCATACTCGTGAACCTCCGCTACATCCCGATCGGCATCTCCGTCGCGTCGTGCTTTCGCGGGTCGCGGCTCCGTCGCTTCGTCGAGTGCCAGGTTGTCGCCGACGTCAACTGGGCGCTTGCGCATCAGGGCGGCGGCCGCTACGACCGGCGGATCCTGCTCGGCGTCGGCGTGGTGATGTGGGCGGTCTGGGTGTGCGCCACGGTCGTCGGCCTGGCGCTCGGCGGCATCGTCGGCGACCCCCGGCGCTTCGGCCTCGACGCTCTCTTCCCCGCGCTGTTCGTTGCGATCCTGGTGCCGCAGTTGCGGCCGCGGCGCAATGCCCTGACGGCGGTGCTCGCCGCGGGCCTCGCGCTGATCGTGATCCCGTTCGTCCCGCCAGGGATCCCGATCCTGATCGGATCGCTGGCCGTGATCGTGGGTGGGAGGCGGCGCGCGTGAGATTCTGGGTCGTCGTCGCCAGCATGGCTGTCAGCTCGATGGCGATCCGTGCCACCGGGCCGCTTCTGTTCGCCCGGCGAGAGCTGCCCGGCTGGGCGCAGGGGCCGCTCGCGCTGCTGACGCCCGTCGTCCTGGCAGGGCTGTCGATGGTCGCGACCTTCGGGGCGGGCCGGCACCTGGTGGTGGACGCTCGCGCTGCCGGCGTCGCTGCGGCGGTGGTCTGCGTCGTCTTCAGGGCGCCACTGCTCGTCGTGATGGTGACGGCTGCGGCCGTGACGGGCCTCATGCGCTGGCTTCTGTAAGCCGCTCGTCAAACAATCCGGATCCCACGGGAAACAACACGTCGCGACCGCGCGGGGGCTGTAGAGTCGAGCTGCCTCGACAAGTCGGGGCTCCGGTTGTCAAGGTGTGGGGGGTCTGACAAGAGCGGGAAAAGAGGAGTCGGCGCGTTGCGTCTCGTGCTGGTTGTGGTCACGGCTCTCGTCGGGATCGCCGCGGTCGCCCCCGGCGCATTCGCGGTAGCCCCGCCGCCGGTCAGCCCGCTCTCGGCGGCGCCGAACCCGTTCACGTTCCTGCTGAAGCCCGCCCTGGGCACGGTCATCTTCACGAACACGACCCCGTTCCTCGTCGGGATCATCGGCGTTCACGCGGACAGCGCCCCCGGGATCCCGAGTGTGGACTTCACCGTCGGGTTTTTCGGCCCCAGCTGCCTGGCATCGCCCCCCCTTTCCCCGGGCGCCTCCTGCAACGTGGACTTCCTCGTCTCGGCTTTCGCGCTGCCCGGCGCCCACGCGGCGCTCGTGGTTGACAGCACCTTCGGCCCGAGCTTCGCCGAGTTCAGATACGGGCCGGCGGGTCCTGCCGCGCAGATTGCGCCGACGTCGTACAACTTCGGAGCAGTCGCTGTCGGGGCGACGAGCGCCGTGGCGCTGTTCACGGTGACGAACGACAGCAGCTCGCCGGCGACGATCAGCCCGAGCGTCGGCTCCGACTACGCCCTCGCGGGCGGAACCTGTGGCTCCTCGCTCGCGAGCTTCGCGAGCTGCACCTATGGCGTCACCTTCAGCGCCAGCCATTTCGGCATGCAGGCGGGCAACCTCGACGTGATCATCGGCGGCGGCCCCACGTTCGTGCGCGCAACGCTCAGCGACATCGACTACGTGATCCAGCCGAACGCGGGCAGCCAGGCGGGCGGCTACGTCCTCGCCGGCGGCCCGAATATCGACAGCAATCGCGACAAGTTCGAGTGGGCCATCCGTGAGCGGGCCGACGGCACGCTCCACGGGAAGGACGTCACGTATCGCTTCACCGAGGCGGGAGTCCGCTATGTCGCGCGGGTGGCCCTGTCGGCGATTCCGTTCGGCGCCTTCTACGTCTCGGGTAGCCATGCCACGTTCGATGGCTCGGCCACGCTGGCGACGGTCTCGGGAGCGATCGAGACCCCGGTGGCCGGCACGTACTTCCTGCACGTCGAGTCCGATGACCTGATCGCCGGCTCGAACAACGGCGCCGGCTTCGACCGGGTCTTCATCCAGATCGGCTCGTCCTCGGGCCCGCTCCACCAGACCGGCTCCGGGGCCTCGCCCGCGGTGATCACCTGGGGCGCGGTTGGTAACGGCTTCCCCTGGGTGGTGTAGCGCGCCCTGCTTCCCGCTGCTGACGGCGAGGGCCCGCTCCGGCGGGCCCTCGCC
>JANXXF010000159.1 GCA_025350775.1 Actinomycetes bacterium | reverse complement strand
TAGAGCCACGAGCCGCCGAACTCGCGGTACTTCGCCTGCGGCCGCAGCGGCCAGCCCATCGTGTGGACGATGCCGTCGAGCGGCTTCGCGACGCGCCAGACCTCCTTGACGCCGAGCTCCCACTGCTGCGGGTGCGGGCTGCCGAGGCCGAAGCGGTCGATCGCGCTGTCGGTGAGATAGCCCTGCGTGCCCTCCGAGAGGACGGTGACGCGCGCCTCGATGTCGTTGCCGGGCTCGAAGTTGCCCAGCTCCTGGCCTTCGCGGCCGCGGCCCTTGTCGCCAGTGCGAATGCCACGCACGGCCTCGCCGGTGACGATCAGCCGGTCGGCGGCGGTCTCCGGCAGGATCATCGCGCCGGCCTCCTCGGCCTGCTCGGCCAGGAAGCGACCGAGCTGCGACACCGAGACGATCACGTTGCCGTGGTTCTTCATCACCGGCGGCGGCGGGATCGGGATCGCCAGCTTCTTCGTCATGAAGTAGACGGACTCGCCGTGAACTGCCCCGTAGTTGGGAACGTCCTCGATGCCGAGGCGGCCCTGGAAGAGGCGGCGGATGGAGCGCGGGTTCATCACCGCGCCGGAGAGCAGGTGCGAGCCGGGCGCCTTGCCCTTGTCGACGATCGCGATCGGCACCTCGCCGAGCCGCTCGGCGACGTCGGGGCGCTCCTCGAGCAGCTGGCCCAGCCTGATCGCGCAGGCGAGGCCCGCCGGCCCGGCGCCGACGATCAAGACGCCCACCTCGATGCGCTCGTCGGCCGGGTCGGTGAAGCCGGCGATCGCCTCGCTCGAGCGAAACGGCGGCGGATAGTCCGCCGGCCTGAGCTCCGCCCGCTGCGCCTTCGCCTTGCCGCGACCCCGGGGCGCCATCCGCCTAGCCGGCCTTCCGCGCCTTCACGAGCTCGGTGAGCTTGGGCACGACGGTCGTCAGGTCGCCGACGATGCCGAAGTCGCAGAACTCGAAGATCGGGGCGTTCGCGTCCTTGTTGATCGCGACGATCGTGCCCGAGGACTGCATGCCGACCTTGTGCTGGATCGCGCCCGAGATGCCAGCAGCGACGTACAGCTTGGGCGCGACGCTCTTGCCGGTCTGGCCGACCTGGGTCGAGTACGGGTACCAGCCGGCGTCGACGACCGCGCGGGTCGCGCCGACGGCGCCGCCGAGCTCCTTGGCGAGGCTCTCGAGCAGGCCGAAGTTCTCGGCTTGGCCGAGACCGCGGCCGCCGGCGACGATGATGTCGGCCTCCTCGATCGACGGGCCTTCGCTCGTCTCGCGCAGCTGCTCGACGAGGGTGACCCGCGAGGAGAACTCCTCGAGCGTGACCTGCACCGCCACGGCCTGCGCCGAGCCGCCGGTCTCCTTCGGCTCGAAGCTGCCGGAGCGGACGAGGCCCAGGGCCGGGCCGCCCTTCCAGCCGACCTGAACGTAGACGGAGTCGCCGAGCGCCGGCTGGGTGCCGACGAGGCGGCCGCCGTCGATCGCGAGGTCGACGAGGCCCCAGTTGAGGCCGGCATCGAGGCGGGCCGCGAGCCCGGAGGCGATGTCGGCGGACAGCACCGAGCTGGCGAAGAGGATCGCGTCGAACGACTGCTCGCCGGCGAGGCGGGCGAGCACGTCGACGCGCGGCTGCGGCAGTGGCGACGCCAGCGCGGCATCGTCGGCGACGTACACCGTGGTCGCGCCGAAGCGGCCGGCCTGCTCGACGAGGCCGCTGACGCCCTGGCCGATAACCACGCCGGCGACGTCGGCGCCGAGCGAGGCCGCCTTGGCTAGGACGCCGAGGTTGTTCTTCTGCAGCTCCGAGCCGGAGTGCTCGAGGAAGACGAGGATGCGCATCAGACCAGCTTCCTCTCCACCAGGAAGGCGAGGATCTTCTCGGCGCCGGAGCCGTCGTCCTCGATCTTCTGCGAGTCGCCGCGCGCGGGCGGCGGCGTGAGCGCGAGCACCTCCGTCCTCGAGCCGGCCTCGCCGGCGTGAGCGGCGTCGGCTCCGAGGTCGGCCAGCGAGACGATCTCCTGCGGCTTCTTCTTCGCGCCCATGATCCCCTTGAGCGACGGGTAGCGCGGCTCGTTGATGGCGTCGGAGACGCCGATCAGGGCGGGCAGCCCGGCCTCGACGACGTCGTAGCCGAACTCGGTCTGGCGCTTGACGCGAGCCTTGCCGCCGGCGACCGTCAACTGGGCCGCCTGGGAGATCACGGGCAGCCTGAGGCGGTCGGCGACGGCCGCCCAGAGCACGGCGCCGTCCGAATCGGACGACTGCTGGCCGAAGAGGATGAGATCGGCGCTCTCACGCTCGAGCGCCTTCGCCAGCACGTAACTGGTGGCGACGAGGTCGGAGCCGGCGGCCGCGGTGTCAGAGACCAGCACGGCACGGTCGGCGCCCATCGCCAGGCCCTTGCGCAGCGCGTCGAGTGCACGCTCCGGGCCGAGCGAGACGAGCACGACCTCGCCCGCGTCGCCGTTGGCCTCCTTGATGCGGAGCGCCTCCTCGACCGCGTTGACGTCGTACTGGTTGAGCGCGCCCTCGCCGGAGCGGTCGAGACGCTTGCTGGACGGGTCGATCCGAGGATGACCCGTCGCTTCGGGAACCTGCTTCACGCAGACGGCAATCTTCATGCTGCGAAGTCTAATCCGTCCCCGGGTCGATGGGGTCGGTTGACTGGCCGCGCCCGCCACCGGATTGACTCCCCGCCGAAGGGCCGCTACGGTCCGCGCTCCGCGCTTCCGCCCCAGCTACTCGATGCTGAGCCACCGGACGACATCCCGCGGCTTCCTCGCCGGAGCCATCGCCCTCGTCGGCGCAGCGGCATTCGTGCTGCCCGCACACAAGGCAGCAGCGAGTCACCGGCAGGCACCTGGCTCGGTACCGCAGCTCATCTTTCCCGTCGTCGGCGCCGTCTCCTTCCGCGACGACTTCGGCGAGCCGCGCGCCCGCTGGCCGCATCCCGGCAACGACCTTGTCGCGGCGAAGCGCTCCGTCGTGCTCGCGGTAGAGCGCGGCTCCGTGCGCACCTTCACGCGTTCAGCGTCGGCCGGCTGCATGCTCTATCTCTACGGCGACAGCGGGACGATGTACGAGTACATCCACCTGAACAACGACAGCGGGCCTGGCAACGACAACCAGGGTGGCTGTAGCGCCGGCGTCGCCTGGGCGGCAGGATTGAAGGACGGCCAGCGCGTCGAGGCAGGCCAGCCGATCGCCTTCGTCGGGGACTCGGGCGACGCGAACGGCGGCGGGGCGCACCTCCACTTCGAGGTGCACCCGGGCGGGGGCGTCGCGGTGACGCCGTACCCGTACCTGTTGGCGGCGCGGCGGATCGGCGACCCGGTCGCCCTGCCACGGATCGCGAGTCTCGGCCTCGCACCGCGGTAGCGGGCGGCCCGGCGAGGCTCAGCGGCCGGTGAAGCCGGGCGTGCGCTTCTCGATGAACGCGCTCATGCCCTCGCTCTGATCCTCGGTGGCGAAGAGGGCAGCGAAGAGCGTCGCCTCCTGTGCGAGGCCGTCGGCGAGCGCGCCCTGCAGCGAGAGGTTCGTCGCCTGCTTGGCGAAGGCGAGCGCGGCCGGGCTCTTGGCGGCGAGCGACTGCGCCAGCTCGAGCGCCTTGCCCAGCAGCTCCTCCGGCTCGAACACGGCGTTGACGAGGCCGATGCGGTGCGCCTCGGCGGCGTCGACCATGCGGCCGGTGAAGATCAGCTCCTTGGCGATACCGAGGCCGACGACGCGGGCGAGCCGCTGGCTGCCGCCCCAGCCGGGCAGGATGCCGAGGTTGATCTCGGGCTGGCCGAGCTTCGCACGGGTCGAGGCGTAGCGGATGTCACAGCCGAGCGCCAGCTCGCACCCGCCGCCGAGCGCGAAGCCGTTGACCGCGGCGACCGTTGCCTTGGGCATCGTCTCGAGCAGGGTCGCGCACTCGTGGCCGAGGGCGCCCCAGGCGCGGGCCTCGAGCACGGTGAGGGTGCTCATGTACTTGATGTCGGCGCCGGCGATGAACGCCTTCTCGCCCGAGCCGGTGAGCACGACGGCGCGCACGCCGACGTCGACGGCGAGCTCGCGGAGGCGATCGCGGAGAACGGTGATCGTCTCGAGGTCGATCGCGTTGAGCGCCTCGGGGCGGTTGACGGTGACGACGGCGACTGCGCCCTCGCGGCTGACCTCGACGCTCATCTCGGAACGGCTCCCTTCAGGACGACAGTGACGACGGCTGAAGACCCGGATGGCGCGCCTGGCGCGCGGCTCTGGGCCACGATGACGAGTATAGGCAGGGGTGAGTCGGGTCGCGCCGATCGCGGTTGACTCCCACGGCCGAGTCGTCTCTCTCAACCTCAGGTTGACCGTGATGCTTTGTAGGCGCGGACGGCGCGCCGCTGGCGGTGCCATCCGCGTACCGCGAGGAAGCAGACGAGCGCGAGGCCCAGTCCGAGCAGCCCGGCCGGCAGCGCGAGCCAGGCCGCCCCGAGCTGGCCCTTGCTCGACGACGTCGGCCGCAGATCGATGCCGTTGGCACGCCCGGCGGCGCGCGGGGCGGCGACGCCGAAGCCGTTCGGCAGCCAGGACGTGACAAGCCAGCGGCGGCTGCCGGCCGGGCCGCTGCGGCCGATGACGAGATCAAACGTCTGCTCGCCCACCTGCGCGTCGGCTTTCGGCACGAACCGCACCTGAAGCGAGACCCGGTCCGGATACGAGTAGAGCAGCTTGCCGCGGATCGCCTTGACAGCCTCGGCCGGATAGGGCTCGACGGGGATGTCGCCGCTTGCCCAGCGAGCACGGGTTATTCCGCTGCGGAGCGAGGGCGACACGAGGTCGAACGACCCGCCGACGTCGTGCCGGAAGACGGCGTGCTCGACGAACTTCTGCTCCAGCCGGAGGATCTCATCGCCACGGTCGCCGTCGAACGGGACGCTCCGCGGAACCACATAGACCGCCTTGACACCCGCGTGCTGGGCAAGCTGCTGCGAGGTACCGGTGTTCGGCCAGACGAGGCCGGCGGCGACGACGCCGCCGATCAGCGAGGCAGCACCCGCGCCCCAGGCGAGCCGCCGGCGGCGGCGCGGCGACGAGAGAAGCCGGGCCACGCGTCGATCCGTGGCGTCAGCTCGTCCCGAGCGGGATCGCCGGCGGGTTGAACGGCACCCACGTCGACACGAGCCAGCGCGTACCGAACTTGTCCAGCTCGATGATGAAGATCTGTGACTTGGTGTCGGCACCGGGCCTGGGGTCGAGGAAAATCATGATGTTCGCGTGCGTGCCCGTCGAGATCTTGACCGACATCCGCACCGGCTTGAGCTCCTCGGTCGGATACGGCACAACGGGGATGTTCCCGGTCTTCCACTGCGCCAGCGTCAGGCCCTGTCGCAGCTTCGGGGCGACGAGGCCGTAGGACTCGGCGAGGTGCTTGCGCGCGACGGCAGTGAGGATGAAGCGCCCGGCAACACGACGAGCCTCAGGCTCAAGTGGAACCTTAGGAAGATTTTTGGCAACGGCGGCCGGGGCGTTGCGGGTCGCCGGGCCGGGCGCCGCGCTGCCGCGAATGCCGCCGACATCGAAGGCCACCAGGATCGCCACCACCCCGCCGACAAGGACGGCGCCACCGATGCCCGGCAGCAGCCACTTGCCACTGCGCGGCGCACTGGGCCTGCGCGTGCGGTTTGATCCGTCCATCGAGTGCTTAGACGCTCGATCGGTGCCGCGGTTAGCGGAATCCAGCGGAGCACCTCCCCACCCAAATCACACGGGAATGTTTCTCGTTTTCCCCGGGCACAGGCGATTCTAGGAGCGTGGGCACGACTCTCGACCTGAACTCGACCCGGCCGCCCGCCTCCCGGCCGCCCACAGTCGGCGACGTCGTCTGTAAGGGTTCTGCAAATACGCAGGTCTTTGGTGTTTATTCCGGATTTTTCCGGGTACAGGCCTAAAGGACAGGCCTACATTGGGAGCGGAGCAAGCGATGCGGCAGCTCGCAACTCCAGGCAAGTCAGTGAAGCGATGAATGCGGCAGACGAGATGTCAACGACGGTCCCGACCCGGCCACTAGCGGGTCACCGTCGGTGTGCGCTCTGGCTCGGCGCGTGCTGGGCGCGGGCGTTGCAGTTGGCGTGGTGCTGACCACCGGCCAGGCGCCGCGCGTCACGGCTCCAGCGTTCCTGGAGCAGCAGCTCGGCACACCCACCGCAACAATGACCGTGCGGCGGCCAACGGCGCTGACACGGGTCGAGCTCCGCAAGTCGGGCTTCACGGTCGCGGTGCCGGCGGCGAAGGAGTCCGCCTCCATCAGCTCGCTCGATGCAGGCGGCGGCGCCTGGCAGGGCCGCATGGCCGGCGCGGTGCGCGGGACGCCGTTCGGCAACGAGGCCGTCGTCGTGACATCCAGGCGGACGGAGCAGTTCCTGACGGTCGACCGCCGCTTCGGGCAGAAGACGTGGCAGTGGAAGCTCGACTCGTCGATCGGCGTCCCGCGCGTGGGCGACGACGGCTACGTCGCCTTCATCGACAAGAGCCACGCTGTCCGCCAGGACCTGCTGATCCCGCCGCCGCGCATCCTCGACGGCCGCGGCCGCGAGATCACGCCGAAGGGCCTCGGGTGGGTCGTCGGCGCCGATCGCAAGGGCTACCTGCTGCAGCTCGACCTGGACGACGCGGCGCTGCCGCTGCCGTACGTGATCGACCCGGCGATCACGCACCGGGCAGCCGGCACCACCGCCGTCGCCTCGGGGACGGGCTCGACAGCGATCAACAAGCCGGCGGGCCTCACCGCGAACGACCTGATGGTCACAATCGTGCACTTCGCCGCCAATACCTCGGCACAGGTGCTCTGCACGGCAGACGCGGGCAACACCACTTGCTTGAACAACTGGACGGCACTGAAGAACCTCGGCGGCGGCACCGGCCGGCTCGTCTCGTGGGCGAAGGTCGCCGACGCGACCGACCTCACGAACAGCTTCCGGCTCTCGTGGACGACGACCTCCACCGCTGCAGTCATCATCTCCGCGTTCCAGAACGTCGAGCTCGTCGGCCCGTCCGATGTCGTGAATATCTCGGCGGGGTCGCTCACCGGGGTGGCCGTCACCCCCCGTCAGGACAACGAGCTGTTCGTGACGGGGTACAGCAACGTCAACGCCGGCGCCTTCACCGCGACGATGTCGTCGGGCTGGACGGAGTCGGTGGTCGGCGGCATCGGCTCCAGCACCTCTCGCGCAGGCCTCATCTACAAGACCCTCGGAGCCGGAACTGCCGGAATCTCGCAGACCGGGTTCACAGAGACGTTCGGCACCAGCTCGAGCCCGAAGACCCAGTCGCTCTCGTTCTGCGTCGACGACGCTGCGGCGCCAACGATCTCAGGCCTCCAGGTGGCGTCGGCAACAACGATCACGTTCCAGCTCAGTGACAGCGCGACCGACGGCGCCGGCGTCGCGCAGGTGGTACCACTGCCGGCCCGCTTCACGGCACATCGGACGCTCGCCGGCGGCACGACCAACCTGACGCCGACGGCCGCCACCATCTCCTCGGGCCTCGTCACGCTGACGTTCGCCGCCAACTCGTTCATCGCAGACGGATACGTGACGCTCGACTACGACAGCACAGGGAACTCGACGACAACGACGGCGACCCAATTGATCGCGAGCGGCACGGCGTACGCTGTGACGTCGGACGCGACGACGACAGCGCAGGCGAGCGGTAACGTCATGATCACTGGCGCCAGCTCGGCCGGCGCGATCATGCCGCTGCGAGCGCAGTTCGCATACAGCGCGCGCACTGCGACCACGTTCACGGTCTCACCGCTCAACACGGGCCTGCCGACCACGCTCAGCATCGACGCGACGGTGTCAACGGCGCTTCAGGATCTCGACGGCAACACCGTCGCGTCGTTCACCGGCTCCGAGGTCACCTACACGAACAACACCACCGTGCTGAACAAGTCGTCGCTCGCAGTGAGCGGCTCGACTGTGACGCTGACCTTCAACGAGCCGCTGAAGGGTGGGCAGACGCCGCAGACCGGTGACTTCACGGTGCTCGTCAACGGCGGGTCGCGTGCGCTGTCGTCGGTCGGAACGATCACGGCCGGTGCGACGAGCTTCACGCTGACCCTCGCCTCGCCCGTCCGCTTCGCCGACACGGTGACGCTCGCCTACACGCAGAACGGCACCGCCGGCAACCAGATCCGCGACGCGGCCAGCCAGTCACCCGCGCAGCCGTCGTGGACGGCGACCGCGGTCACGAATGGCACCGCGAACGCCGCTCCGAGCACGCCGACCTTCGTGTCGCCCGCCGACGCCGCTGCCGTCAACTCGACGACGCCGACGCTGACTGCCAACTACACCGATGGCGATACCCAGGACACCGGCAAGCTCACCTTCGAGGTCTGCTCGACCAGTAACTGCTCCGCGTCGGTCGGCACGTTCGACTCGACCGTGACGACGCTCGCCGGCTCGGGCGCGAACGGCTCCGCACCGGTGCCGGGCGCCTTCGCCCTCGCGAACGGCACCACGTACTTCTGGCGCGCGAAGGGCGTCGACGCCGCGGCGCTCTCGTCGTCGTTCACGACGATCCGCTCCTTTACCGTCGATACCACCGCACCGACCGTGTCGGGTGTGTCGGCGGCGATGGCGAACGGGTCGTACAAGGCCGGCGACACCGTCAACGTGACCGTCACCTTCACCGAGGCCGTGACCGTGGCCGGCACGCCGCAGCTCACCCTCGAGACCGGCTCACCGGATCGCACCGTTGACTTCTCATCCGGGTCGGGCACCGCGACACTGACGTTCACCTACACCGTCCAGGCCGGCGACACCACCGCCGACCTCGACTACCTCGCCACCAGCTCACTCGTCCTAAACGCCGGCACGATCAAGGACGCCGCGCTCAACAACGCCACCCTCACCCTCGCCACCCCCGGTGCTGCCGGCTCACTGGCCGCCAACAAGAACATCGTGATCGACACCACCGCACCGACCGTCACCGGTGTGAGCTCGACCGATGCGAACGGCACGTATGGCACAGGCCAGACAGTCACCATCACCGTGACCATCAGCGAGAACGTCACCGTGAACAGCTGCGGCGGCACGCCAACGCTGACGCTCAACACCTCA
>JANXXF010000062.1 GCA_025350775.1 Actinomycetes bacterium | reverse complement strand
GTTCTGCTTCGAGCAGGTTCTTGTAGCCGAGCGCGACGTCTTCGGCCGACAGCGTCGGGTCGCTGGTGGAGAGCAGGTACTTGCCGTCGAGGCGTTCCTCCGCCTGGATCTTGGCGCGGTCGATCAGCAGGCGTCCGCTGGCGCTCTGGCGCAGGTAGCGGCCGAGCGTGGGGTGGTCACGCAGCGCGCACTCCGCGCGGCTGTGCGCCTCTGCCAGGCGGGCCCTGGCGCGCTCGCCCGCTGGCGTCTTCTTGGTCGCCGTCTCGATCAGGCGGGCACGCTCTTCGGCGAGGCGCGCGAGCTCTCCTTGGAGCCGGCTGATCGTGTCGTCACGTAGCGTCTTGTGGCGCTCGGCCTCGGCGGGGTTGTGGCAGACGATGAAGCGCTTGGCGGTCTCCTCGTCAGCGCCGATGCGGACCTCCTTCACGCGCAGGTTGTCGCGTACCGTCTGGTAGCGGCCCTGGCGGCTGAGCGCCTCCTGCGCGTCTTTGGCGCCGTCGCGCATCCGCTCGCCGGCGATCCAGTGGCCGCCCGAGCGGGTCAGGTAGGCGAGGTTCGCATCGGAGGAGAAGCCACGGTCGACGACCGTGATCACCCGGCCCAGCCGCCAGCCGCGCAGATCATCCTTGACCTCTGCGATCACGCTCATGTCGTTGGTGTTGCCGGGCCAGCACCAGACCCGCACCGGGATCCCCTCGCGCGTCACGGCCAGGCCGATCACGACCTGCGGCAGATCCGAGCGGTGATCCTTCGAGTGGCCGTAGGCACGGAACGCCACCGAGTCGTCTTCGCCGGCCGCATCGGCAGCGTCGCGTTCGAAGTAGGTCGAGGTCGTGTCGAAGAACAACAGGTCAACCTCGAGGTTCAACAGATCCGCGGCGGCGAAGAACACCGCCTCCTGCACCGCCCCGCAAGCATCCGCCTCGACCAGCAGGTCCATCGCCCGATAGGCCTGATCCTCGTCCATCAGCGCGAGGCCGGGGATCGCCGCGTCCTCGCTCGCCCACTCCGACGCCGCCAGCTTCGACGCGGGCGCGACCGCGCGGTTACAGACGAGCGCGAACAGCACGCGCTCGACATCGGTCGTGAAGCGCCGCGCCCCCAAAACACCAGCGAGCGCTGCGGCGACACCCAGCCTCACCCACAACTGGTCGAGCAGCCAGACCGTGCCGTAGGTCTTCGACGACACGACCCGTAACCCGCCCGCCGAGCAGCCCGACGCCGCCGGATCGGCACCCTCACCGTCCAGGTAGCGCGAGATCGACCCCGCCAGCCGGCGCAGCCCCTCGACGTCGAGCTGGTCCTCACGGCCAAGGTTGACGAGCACCTCCGCCACCGTCTGCGCGCCGACACGGCGGTTGTGCGCCAGCTGCAGATAGCCGACCACCGACCCATCCGACCGCCTCCGCTGCGTCCGTCGCACATACATGCCCACATCAATACCACAGACAACAGATACGTCAACCGATCAACCCATCATCCGTGTGCCCACACTTCCGAACCGTCACCGAAACCCGAACCGCATGAACAAGCCAAAACACACCCCGAAACCACCCCGCAATACCCACCAACTGCGGAACCCCGGGCTCCCACTCGACGACGATCTCGTCGGTGGCGTACTCGATGACCGCGGGGCGCTCTGTCCGGTCGGGGCTGTCGGGCATGTCGACTCCTTTCGCGTGGCCGTCACACCGTATTCTCCACTCATGGCACCGACCTCCGCGCAGCAGAGCCCGCTCGCCGGCCAGATCGCGCTCGTCACGGGCGCCAGCCGCGGCATCGGCGCAGCGATCGCACAGAAACTCACCGTTCTCGGCGCCCGCGTCGAAACGGCCGAGCGCAGCACCGGCTTCGACCTCGCCGACCCCGCGGCCGCCCTGCGCGCCGTCGAGCGGCTCGACCGGCTGGACATTCTCGTTTGCAACGCCGGCCTCGTGCACCGCGGGCCGATCCTCGAGATGTCGCTCGCGAACTGGCAGGAGACCCTCTCCGTGAATCTGACAGCGCCGTTCGTGATGGGCCAGGCCGCGGCGCGGCTGTTCGTCGCGCAGGGCACACCCGGCCGGATCGTCCACATCGCGTCGATGCGCTCGTTCGTCCCCGGGCAGAACGCGGCCGCCTACGCGGCGAGCAAGACCGGCCTCGTGCAGTTGATGAAGGCGCAGGCGAGCGAGTGGGCGCAGCATGGCATCCGCGTCAACGCGGTCGCCCCGGGCTGGATCGCCACCGATCTGACTGCCCCG
>JANXXF010000059.1 GCA_025350775.1 Actinomycetes bacterium | reverse complement strand
GGCACACCAGCACGCCGAACGCCGCGATGAAGTCGACGAGGGCGCCGAGCACGGAAGACAGAGGGATGGCGAGCCGCGGGAAGTAGACCTTCGAGAGTAGGCCGGCGCTGCCCACGAGGCTGCCTGCCGACTGGGTCAGCGACGAGGCGAAGAACGTCCAGGGAAGGAGTGCGGTGAACGTGAACACCGGATAGGGCAGCCCGTTCGACGGGATCTTGGCGAGCCGGCCGAATGCGACGCTGAACACAACCATCAGGAAGAGCGGCTGCAGCACCGCCCAGGCGACCCCCAGCACCGTCTGCTTGTACCGGACGAGGATGTTGCGCCAGGTGAGGAAGAGGACGAGCTCGCGGTGGCGCCAGAGCTCGCCGAGGTCGACCACGCTCCAGCCGCTCGGTGGATCGATGACGAGGAGCGGCTGCTCGTCGTCGGTGTGCGCCGGGGTCGTCACCGCCCGCAGCCTAGCCGCGTCGCTCGACGGCCGGATCGCGAGTGAGGCGGCGCGCGAAGGCGGCCACTGCGGTCGCCCACGCCTCGGCGGTGAACGTCGCCGCCAGCTCGGCGGAGCGGAGGCCGGCCCGCCGGCACAGCGCGGCGTCGCTGGCGAGGTGGGAGAGAGCCTCGCGGAAGGCGCCCGCGTCGCCGGCCGGCACGCGGAAGCCGCTGACGCCGTCCTCGAGCACGTCCCAGGCCGCGCCTGCGGCCTCGCTGGCCACGATCGGCAGCCCGGCCGCGGCCGCCTCGTTCAGCACCATGCCCCACTGCTCGGAGCGTGACGGCAGCGCGAACACGTCCGCGGCGGCGTACCAGGGCACGAGCGCGTCGCGCTCGAGCGCGCCGGTGAAGCGGGCGTTGGGCGGGGCGGCGGCGCGCAGCCTCTGCTCCTCGGCCCCGGCGCCGACCACCACCAGGTCGAGGTCGAGCCCGGCGACGGCGTCGAGCAGCACGTCGACGCCCTTCTCCGGGTCGAGGCGGCCGACATAGAGGACGGTGCAGCCGGTCAGCCCCAGCTCGCGGCGGAGGTCGTCGCGTTGCCGGCGGGCGGTCGCGACAGCGTCCCGGAACACGCCGAGGTCGACGGCGTTCGGGGCCACGGCGATGCGGTCGGAGGCCACCCCGAGCGACTCGAGGTACTCGCGGGAGGCCCCGCCCGGGACGATGAAGCCGGCGCAGCGCGCGATCAGCGCCCGCTTCGCGCGCTCCAGCGCCCGCCCCTCGGAGCGGGCGTCGCGCGCCGTGCTCTCCACCCAGGCCACCACCGGCACCCGGCGGAGGCGCGCCACGGCGAGGGCCTGCCAGAACGCCGGCTGGTTCCAGCCACCCACGACGATCACGTCGGGACGGCCGAGCAGCAGCCTCCGCGCGACCCCCCGGCTGAGCACCACCCAGCGCCCGCCGGGGCGCAGCTCGAGGCCCGGCGCGACCACCCAGTCGAAGGCCATCTCGTCCGGGTAGAGCCGGTAGTGGGGCCGTCGCGGGTCGCTCGCGGAGAGGAAGATCACGCGCAGCTCGACGCCAGGCTCGCGGGCGAGCGCGTTGAACAGCGGCGTGCGGAACGGCGCCGGGATCTCGGTGACGACTGCGATCCTCACCGGGCGGCCCGCAGCAGGTCGCGCACGGCGGCGGGGACGAGCGCTGCCAGGAGGCGTCGCCGGAAGCGCGGGTGCCCGAGCAGCGACGGCTCGGCCCGGAGGGCGGCGAGCACCGCCTGCCGAGCCTCGGGGGAGCGCAGTCCCCACAGGCTGTCGACGCGGCGCTCGAGCAGGAGGCGGCGGGCCTCGCCGGTGGCGGCGGGGAGGTGGCGGTCGGCGACGCGCAGCGCGCCGGCGTAGAGCCAGTCGGAGGTGGTGTTGCCGCCGTGGCGGCGGTGCTGCGCGACGGGGCCGCCGGGGCACGGGACGAGGCCGCCCGCGCGCGAGAGCCGCAGGTAGAGGTCGAGGTCCTCGTAGGCGTCGTGACGCACGTCGTAGCCGCCCGCGGCGAGGAAGGCGTCACGCCGCACCATCGTCGCCGAGGTGAAGATCGGGCAGTCGACGAGCAGGCTGACGTAGCCGGCACTACGCCCGAGCAGCGCGGCCATGCGCCGCTCCTGCTCGACCGTCTGGTCGGCGATCGGCCGGCCGTCGCCGTCGATCGCCTCGACCGTCCCGAAGCAGAGGGCCGCGCCCGGGCTCGCGGCGAGCGTGGCGGCCTGCCGCTCGAAGCGGCCCGACAGGGTGACGTCGTCGGCGTCGAGGAAGGCGACGAGCGGCGTACCGGCCGCGCGGACGCCGGCATTGCGGGCGAGCGAGCGGCCGACCGGGTCGAGCCTCAGCAGCCGCGTGCGCGGTGGCAGGCCCGCCTCGTCGACGACAGCGCTCCCGTCCTCGACGACGACGATCTCCCGGGGGCCGTCGGCGGCCGCCCCGGCGAGTGCCTCGGCCAGCCAAGGCGCCGGGCCGCGCGTCGGCACGACCACGGTGACGCTGTCAGCGCCGGAGGCCGTCGTACACCTCCTGCACGCCGCGGCACATCGCCTCGATCGAGAAGCGCTCGCGCACACGGGCGAGGCCGGCCTCGCCCATCCTGCGCGCTCGCTCCGGGTCGGCCAGCAGCTCCGCGATCGCGGCCGCCAGCCGGGCGGGGTCGCCGGGCGGGACGAGCAGCCCGGTGACGCCCTCCTCGACCACCTCGGGGATGCCGCCGACCGCCGTCGCGATCACCGGCTTGCCGCGTGCCATCGCCTCCAGCACGACGAGCGGCATGCCCTCGATCCAGGACGGCAGGACGAGCGCGTCGAGGTCGGCGAACAGCCGCTCGGCGGCAGGGCGGTAGCCGACGAAGGCGATGCGGTCGCGGACGCCGAGCGCCTCGGCCTGTGCCACTAGCTCGTCGCGGTAGGCGCCGCCCTGCTCGAGGTCGTCGCCGACGAGCACGGCGTGGACGCCCGGCACCTGGGCGACGGCGGCGATCAGCTCGGGCTGCCCCTTCTGCGGGCAGAGCCTGCCGATCTCGCCGAGCAGGGGCGCGCCGGCCGGGATGCCGAGCTCGGCGCGGAGGCCGGCCGGGGCTGCTGGTCCGGCCCCGGCCCCGGTGCCCTCCTCGCCGTCCGGCACCGCGACGCCGTTCGGCACGACCACCACGAGGCCCGCCGGGTAGCCCTGGCGCACGTAGGCGCCGCGCACGCTCTCCGACACTGCGATGCAGCGCGCGGCGAGGCGGGCGGTCGCGTTGTCGGCGAGGCGCATGGCCGCTGCGGCGAGCGGCTGCCGACGGAAGGTGGGGTGCGCGTGCGCGTGCGAGACGACCGCGGCCCCGGCGAGGCGCCCGGCGAGTCGCGAGAGGATGTTGGCGGCGACGGCGGTGTGCGTGTGCAGGACGTCGGCCCGCTCCTCGCGGAGGATGCGGACGAGCCGCAGCAGCCCGCCCAGGCGGAAGGTGCGGCCGACGTCGACGGTGTGCACGGTCACGCCTTCGGCGCGGACGAGGTCGGCGAACGGCCCTGGCCCGGGCGCGACGAAGGCGACGTGATCACCCCGCCGCCGGGACGCGCGCAGCAGCTCGAGAGCGACGAGCTGGCCGCCGGCGACGTCGCCCGAGATCACCAGGTGGACGATCCTCATGCCCGGCGGCAGACGGCGATCAGCTCCGTCGCACCCTCGACTGCCTCCCGCTCGATGACGACGTCGTCGAGGCCGAGCGCCTCGGTCGGCGCCGTGCCGAGCAGGCGCGCCCCGTGCCGCAGGACGCCGATCCGGCGCCGCAGCCCGAGCACGTCGAGGCGCTGCGCGAGCCGGTGCGCGCCCGACTGGCGCCGCCGCTGTCCGTAGAGCTCGACCTCGGCGAAGCCCGTCCGCAGCAGCGCCTCGAAGTCGGCGCGGGAGAGCTCAACCTGGTGGAAGGGGTTCGCGGGCGACCGCGTCGTCTGCGCGACGTGAGGCGTCGAGACGACGAAGGTGCCGGCCGGTCGCAGGACGCGCGCCGCCTCGGCGACCGCCCGCTCGGGGTCGTCCACGTGCTCGATCGTCTCGAAGGAGCAGACGACGTCGAAGCTCCCGTCCGGGAACGCGAGGTCGCAGACGTCCATCACCGCGAACTCGGTACGCGGGCCTCCGTAGCGGCGGGTCGCGTACGCGATGCTCTCCTCGCTGACGTCGATGCCCACGACGCGCGCCGCGCTCTCCGCCAGGAAAGCCGACCCGTAGCCGACCCCGCAGGCCGCGTCGAGCACCGCGTTGCCGGCGCACAGCGGCCGGGCGAAGTCGTAGCGCTTCAGGTGCAGCGCGACGACGCCGGGCTTCGTCTCGTCGGGGATGATCCTCTCCGGGTAGGCCACCCCGAGAACGTATCCTCTCGCCGTGACGTTTGCGCCCGGCCGGTTCTCGCTCGACGCGATCGCGTCGCTCACCCTCGCGGCGACAGTGATCGTCGTCGGCTGCGGCAGCAGCTCGTTCGCGGGTGTGAACGACGCCGCCTTCCGGCTGCGCTGGGTCGGGATCGCGGCGCTCGCGCTCGTGGGGCTCGCGGGTGTGCTGCGCGCGCGTCGGGTAGCGATCACGCCGTGGCTGGCGGCGCCCCTCCTGCTGGTCGCATTCGGCCTCCTCTCGGCCGTCTGGTCGGTGGCGCCGAAGCTCTCGCTGCAGCGCGGCGTCGCGCTGTCGCTGGTGGTGGCCGCGGCGGCGGCCTTCGCCGGCCTCGTGCCCGTCCGGCCCGGTCTGCCGCGTGCGCTCGCGCGGGGGATCGTCGCCGGCGCAACAGCCCTGGCACTCGCGGGCTTCGTCGTCTGGCTCGCCCGCCCGGGCACCGCGATCCAGCCGGCAACAGTCGAGACCGCCCTCCGCTACCGGGGCTTCGGCGGGAACCCGAACACGTTCGCGATGCTCTACGCGCTGGCGTTGCCCCTCGCCGTGGCCGAGGCCCTCGCCGTGGCCGGTCGGGCCTGGCGGCTCGCGCTCGCGGCGACCGTGGTCGCCCTCGTTGGGTCGATCAGCGCCTCGGGGTCGCACGGTGGCATCGCGGCCGCCGTAGTCGGCGTTGGGCTGACGGTCCTGCTCACGCTTCGCGGCCGCCGCCTCGCGGCAGGCCTGGCCGGCGTCGCCGGCGTCGCCGCGATCATGCTCGCCGCCGTCTCCATCCCGAAGCCGAACCCCGTGCCGCCGCCCGTCACGGTGACGGTGCCGCAGCAGGCGGCAGTGCCCGTGGCGGGGTCTCGACGGGCGGAGATCCTCCCGGTGCCCGTCCTCACCAGCGACCCGAACGAGCTCGGTCGGCCCCGTCCCGGCCAGCAGCTGACGTACTACAAGCGCACGCTGTTCGGCTCCTCCGGCCGGGCGCAGGCGTGGGACGGCGCCATCCGGCAGGCCCTGCAGCGGCCGCTGCTCGGCTTCGGCTTCGGTACCGAGGGCAATGTCTTCATCGATCGCTACTACGTGTTCAACGGCGGGTACGTCGAGAACACCTACATCAGCATGCTCATGCAGCTGGGCGTGACCGGCCTGGTGGCGTTCATCGGCGTCCTGTTGCTCGCGTGCGCGGGCGCGGTCAGGGAGGTTCGCCGGGCGCAACGTGCGGGTGGCAGGCAAGCGTGGCGCGCCGGCTTCGCCGGGGCCACGCTCGCAGGCGTCGTCATCGCCGTCGTGCAGTCGTTTGCGTCGGCTGCGGGCAACGTGGCAACGGTGGCGTTCTGGATCGCGGTCCTGCTGGTGGCGGCACCGCAGGTCGCCCGCGCCAGGTGGAGCACGCCTTGACCTCCGGCCCCCCGGCGGCCCCCCGGCGGCCCCGCCTGCTCGTACTCAACCAGTACTACTGGCCGGGCGTCGAGGCCACGGCGCACCTCCTCTCGCAGCTCTGCGAGGCGCTCAGCGACGAGTTCGAGATTACCGTCGTCACGGGCAGGCTGACCGGTGTCGCCTCCGAGGCGGGCGAGACGGAGCGGAACGGCGTGCGCATCGTCCGCGTGCGCTCCACCGCGTACGACCGCAGCCACCTGCACCTGCGCGCCGCGAATTACGCGACGTACCTGTGGCAGTCGCTGCGCTCGGCGTTGCGTGCCGACCGGCCGGACGCCGTCCTCTGCTGGACCGACCCGCCCGTGATCGCGAACGTCGCCATCGCCGTGGCGCGGCGCTTCCGCGTGCCGCTCGTGGTCGTCAGCCAGGACGTCTTCCCCGAGATCGCCGTGGCCCTGCGGCGGCTCGAGAACCCGCTACTGATCTCCGTCCTGCGCGGGCTCATCCGCTACTACCTCGCCCGTGCCGACCGGGTCGTCGCCATCGGCGAGACGATGCGCGGCCGGCTGATCGACAAGGGCGCCGTGCCCGAGCGGATCGAGGTCATCCAGAACTGGACGGACACCTCGTCGATCGAGCCGGCGCCCCGGGACAACGAGTGGTCGCAGGGCAACGGGCTCACCGGCCGCTTCGTCGTGATGCACTCGGGCAACGTCGGCTACGCGCAGGATCTCGACTCCTTCGTCCGCGCCGGCACCTTCCTCCGCGACCTCGACGACCTCGAGATCGTCGTCATCGGCACCGGGGCGCGGCGCGCGATCCTCGAGCAACTGGCGGAGTCGCTTGAGCTCGATGCTGTGCGCTTCCTGCCGTACCAGAGTCGCGAGCGCCTGTCGCTCTCGCTGTCCGCCGCCGACGTCCACGTCGTCGGCCTCGCGCGCGGGCTCTCGGGCTACGTCGTGCCGAGTCGCCTTTACGGGATCATGGCGGCGGGCAGGCCGGTGAGCGTCGCCGCCGAGGCGTCGAGCGAGACCGCGCAAATCGTGACGGAAGTCGGCTGCGGAGTCGTCGTCCCGCCGGGCCGCCCCGAGCTCCTGGCCGCGGCGCTGCGGGCCGCCCACGACGGCGAGCTCGACCTCGAGGGGATGGGCCGGCGTGGCCGCGAGTGGGTGGCGACCGAGGGCGGCCGCTCGGCGGCGGTCGAGCGGTACCGCGCGCTGCTGCGCGAGGTGGTCGGGCGCGATGCAGCGTAGGTTGGCCGCCGCTGCCGTCGCCGGCGTGGCACTCGTCGCCGTTGCGGCCGGCTTGGCCGCGGCCGGCCGCTGGGAGGCGCGCCACGCGCAGGCCGCCACCCAGCGTGGCATCGACCAGGTGCGGGCCACCGTCGGCCGTGAGCTCGGCGCCTCGCAGCTCTACGGGCCGCAGCTAATGGGACAGCAGCTCACGGCCCTCGCCCAGGTGCTCGGGCTGACGTGCCTGCTCTACGCGAGCGGCTCCTACGTCTACTCGTACGAGCTCTGCTACGACGGCGAGGGCCGGCTGATCGACGCCGTCGACGCAACGCAGGCCGAGGCTCGCTACTGGTCGCTGCGCCCGTACCCGGGCACAGCGCGGGAGCGCATCACCCCGGCCGACCTCTCCGCGGTCCAGGCGTATCTCGACCGGCGTGAGGGCCTCCGCGCGGTCGCCGGGTTCGTCAAGGGGGCCTGGCTGTACTGCTCGACAAGCGTTCGGGACGCGCTCGCTGCGACGCCCGGCACCGCCGCCCGGATGCGTGGGGCCGCGGCGAGCTGTCGCTCCTGGGCGCCCGGCGTCGCCGAGGTGGGCCGCTTCGCAGCCGAGCGCTTCGGCGCGCCCGCCGAGGCGCGCAACGTGGAGCGGGTCTACGCGGCGATGCTTGCGGCTGGCGACGCGGCGGCCTCGTCTGCGCCCGCGCCGCTCCGCGCGGCGCTCGCGGCGGGCAGCCGGTCAGCGGCCGCCGCCGGTAGCGCGCTCGAGCAGAAGGCGCGCCTGATCCGCAGCGCATGAGCAGCGGCGGCGCAGCTCCGCGAAGGCGGACTGCTCGTGGCGGACCGTGGTGCTCGCGCGTCGCGACTAGACTCGGAAGCCGTGCTCGCGGTCGAGATCCTCTTCTGGCTATGCGTCGTCCTGATCGCCTGGACGCACGCTCTCTACCCCCTGGCTGCCGCCACGCTGGCCCGCGTGCGCGCCCGCCCACCCCGCGCCTCCGACATCGAGCCGCGCGTCCTGATCGTC
>JANXXF010000265.1 GCA_025350775.1 Actinomycetes bacterium | reverse complement strand
GCGAGCCCGTCTTCGATCGCCTCGAGCATCGCCTGCATCGACGCAATCGGGGCGCGGAGGTCGTGGCTCGCCCAGGCGACGAGCTCGCGCCGCGAGTCGAAGAGGCGCTCCAGCGAGCGGCCCATCTCGTTGAAGGCGGCGCCCAGCTCGGCGAGCTCGGTCGGGCCGCGCTCGGGCGCCTGCGCTCGCAGCTCCCCGCGGGCGACCTCGCTGGCGGCGGCCCGCAGCCGGTCGAGCGGCCCCACGATCCAGCGGGCCAGCAGCAACGCTCCGACGACCGCCGACACCGCCGCGGTCGTCGCTGCCGTCAGGATCTTCACGTCGTCGTGCATGTGGAACATCACCCAGCCGGACGCGAGCACGGCGCCGAGCGGCAGCACCACCGCGAGTAGCGCCAGGCCCGCGAGCTGTAGGCGCACCGTCGGCAGCAGCCGCAGCCCGAAGGCGGCGACGACGCCCGCCGCGAGCGTGGCGAGCGCTATGAAGATCGCGGTGGACGTCATGGCGTTAGAGCCTGACAGCGCGGCGCCGTCACGGCGTGAACCGGTAGCCGACGCCCCACACCGTCTCGAGGTGCACGGGCACCGCAGGGTCGGCCTCGATCTTCTCTCGCAGCCGGCGCACGTGGACGGTCACCGTGCCGCTGTCGACGGCGGCGGTGTACCCCCAGACGCGCTCCATCAGCTGGTCGCGCGAGAACACCTGGCGGGGGTTGGTGACGAGGAAGTGGAGGAGGTCGAACTCCTTCGCGGTGAGTTTGAGCTCGGCGCCAGCCCGGACGACGGTGCGTGCCGCGGGGTCGATCGCGAGGCCGGCGACGGCGATCGGCTGGAGCGAAGCGTCCCGGCCGGGCCCCGCGACGCCGGCGGCCGACCGGCGCAGCACCGTCTTCACCCGGGCCGCCAGCTCCCGCGGCGAGAACGGCTTGGTCACGTAGTCGTCGGCGCCGAGCTCGAGCCCGACGATCCGGTCGGTCTCCTCGCCGCGGGCGGTGAGCAGGATCACCGGCAGGTCGGAGCGGGCCCGGATCCAGCGGCACAGCGCAAGCCCGTCCATGCCCGGCATCATCACGTCGAGGACGACGAGGGCCGGACGGGCCTGCTCCACCAGATCGCGCGCCGTATCACCGTCGCCGGCCTCGATCGTCTCGAAGCCCTCGCGCCGCAGGTAGCGGGCGACGACCTCGCGCACGATGGGCTCGTCGTCGACGAGGAGGACGGTGGTCACGGTGCCATTGTGCTGGAAGTGGCGACGTCGGTCAGGGCGCCGGCTACTTCCCTTCGCTGGCTTTCTTCGCCTTCATCGCCTTGTCGGCCATCTCCTTCGCATGCATCGCCTTGTTGGCCATCATCTTGGCCTCCTTGGCCTTCATCGCCTTGTCGGCCATCTCCTTCGCATGCATCGCCTTGTCGGCCATCTTGGCATCCTTCGCAGGATTGGCGGCCGCCGCGCTCCCGGTGCCGACGGCAGCGATCGTCACGGTGGCGGCGACGGCGAGCAGGGTCTTCACGGAAATCGTCATGTCTCTCCTCCTGGGGGGCTGCGGCCACGACATGGCGGCCTCGTGAAGCCACGGTACGAGCGAGAGATGGCGCCGCGGTGACGGGCGGCTTACGAGAGTCTTAACTCTCGACAGAGCCGGCACCCGGCGGACACGCCTGCCGAGCTGCGGCTGGCCCGGAGACGGAGGGGCGTCGAGAAGTGCACCACTTGCCGCGTTGTTGATCGTGTCCGCCTAGCCGGGGAGACCGTCGTGCGGTCGATTCGCCTCGTGCCCCTGAAGTCGGTGTCGTTCAGAGAGGGAGCGTCGTCTGGCCGGTCGGGGAGTGGGCGCAAATCGTGAGCCGCCACCGGGTTGCCGGGCTCCGAATCCGCTCGCTCGTGGGCTCGACTATGCCTTCCGCGCGCAGCGCGTTGAGGTAGTTACGCACGCTCTGCTTTCCGAGGCCTGTGGCTTCGGCGAGTTCGCTGGTCGACTTGTCGCCGGTCTGGAGGAGGCGCCTGAGCTGGCGCTTGCGTCCTTCTCCTGTGAGGGGCTCGCGGTCCGGGGTTGCAAAGAAGGCGAACTAGCAAGAAGCTCCCCAACTACTTCACAGCACACTCAACTTTGGAAGTTCGCTGGGAAGTCTCCCGGGCGTGGCAGCGGCGAGCATCGCCTCGGCACTTCGAGGCATCCGTGGGCGGTCTCGATTACCGCAACACCGTGAGCGATGCACTGCATCGGTGGATCCGAGACGACCTCGGACTCGATTCAGGCAGTCGGGGGCTTCATGGGCCGTCCTGACGTGACGGCCGTGCCGCCTGCGGAAGAGGGACGCCCTGCATTTCACAGGGTCTTCTGAGAGCCGACGCGCAGACTCGAACTGCGGACCCCTTCATTACGAGTGAAGTGCTCTACCAACTGAGCTACGCCGGCACGGCGACCGCGAAGTATAGCCCCGCCCCGGTCCCGCCCCGCGACTCCTCGGCAGCGTCTCAGCCGCCGCCGGCGGGCGCCACAAGCCGCGCGGCCGCCAGCAGGCGCAGCACCTCGGCGGTCTCGACCTGCTCGAAGTCCCGGTACCAGTAGCCGACGGCGCCGAGGTCGGCGAGGACGTTCGGGCACACAACGCGGTCGCACTCGGCGCCGACGATGGCCATGCTCTGCGCTGCGCCGATCGGGAACGCGGCGACGACGCGCGCGGCGCCCTGCGCGCGCGCCCAGCGCAGGGCCGCGATCATCGTCGCGCCCGTCGCCAGGCCGTCGTCGACGACCACCGCGATCCGTCCGCGCAGGTCGGGCACCGGTCGGTCCGCGCGGAGAGCCTGCTCGAGCGTGGCGGCGCGCTCGGAGGCGCGCGCGACGGCCGCGGCAACCTCGCGCTCGGGCAGGCCCTCGCTGCTGCGCAGGTAGAGGCCACCGTCGTGCGTGACGGCGCCGATCGCGAGCTCTGACTGCCGTGGATGACCGACCTTGCGCACCGCCACCACCTCGAGCGGCGCGCCGAGCACGCGCGCCACCTCCGCCGCCACGACGACACCGCCGCGGGGCAGCCCGACGACGACGGTGAGAGGGTCGCGCTCCGACTCCAGCTCGCGGGCGAGCCGGCGGCCGGCGTCGGCCCGATCGGCGAACGGGAGCGCGGAGGCAGCGGACGACGGCGGCAGGGCCATCACTCCGAGTCTGACACCAGCCGGCAGGGCCGGCCACCCGACCGTCCGTCCGGACAGCCGGCCCGACCAGCCGCCCGGCCAACCGGCGCAGGCCCCACCCGGCGGCTTTCCCCTTCCCCCGATCCGGGGCGCCACCGATGCAGCATGATGGGAAGGGCACGACGATGCGAATCCCGTATCCGAACCAGACGAGGAGGACGCCATGAGGCCGGACGCCCAGTCCCAGCCGCTCGCCGTCGACTTTCGCGGCTCCATTTCCGAGAAGGTCAAGCAGTACGCGACCGAGAAGCTGACGAGGCTCGAGCGCTACACCCCGCGCCCGATCCTCCACACCAAGGTCGAGATCCACGAGGAAGCCAATCCCGCGATCGCCACTCCGATCACCGCGAAGGCGTCGATGGACGTGAACGGCACCGTGCTGCACGCGAGCGTCACCGGCAAGACACACGAGGAGGCGATCGACCTGCTGGCCGACCGGCTGCGCCGTCAGATCGAGCGGGTGCACGACGCCTACGACAGCAAGCCGAGCCACCGCGGGCGCGACAAGAGCGCGCCGCCGACTCCGCCTCCGGCACCGGCCGCCGAGTAGCAGCGGACGGCTAGCCGCGCGGGCCGAGCAGCCGCCGCACCCGCACGAACAGCGCCTCGAGCGCGAGCTGGTTCGCGATGTTCAGGCGCTCCAGCTCGCGCCAGGTGTCCTGGACAGCTGCGGCCGCCTCTCCGGCGGGGGCGGTGCGCTCCGGCAACGCATCCTCGCGCAGGCGGTCGAGCTGGTCGGCGTTGATGACGGCCGCCTCGGCACCCACGCCGACGGCGACGAGGTCGCGGTACCAGGTGCCGAGCTCCTCGAGCGAGCCGAGCACGTCCTCACGCTCGGCGCCGAACTTCGCCCGGCTCACCAGCTGGTCGGCCTGCTTCCCGGGCAGGCCGAGCTGCTCCGCCGTGGCGGTAGCGCGGTCGCCCTCGATCGTGGCGCGCTCCTTCGCCGAGGCGAGCACGGCGAGCGCTGCCACGGTCGGGTCGAACTCCGCCTCGCCGTACACCGAGCGAGCCACCGCCAGCAACCGGTCGCGCCGCCCGTCCGTCTGCGACTCGACGAGCCAGCGCAGCCGGTCGAGCCGTCCGGCCGCAACGCGCGCCAGCGCAGCCTGCTGGGTCGCCGTCAGCTCGGGCGCGATCCGGGCCGCCTCCTCGCGCACCGCCTTCGTCGAGAGCCGGCGAAACGCGATCGGCTGGCAGCGCGAGCGGATCGTCGGTGAGATCGCCGCGACCTGGTCGGCGACGAGCACGATGATCGCGTAGTCCGGCGGCTCCTCGAGATCCTTGAGCAGCGCGTCGGCGGCATCGCGGTTCAGCAGGTGCGCGTCGAGGATCAGGTAGACGCGGCGATCGGCCTCGAACGGGCGCAGGTGCAGGTCGTGGTGCAGCGCGTGGATCTCGTCGAGCCGGATCATCTGGCCGAACTGCCGGAGCACGTAGAGATCGGGGTGCGTCTCGTGGGCGACCCGGGTGGGCGAGCCGAGCAGCTCCGCGGCGAACGCCTTCGCGGCCGTCTCCTTGCCGACGCCGGGCGGGCCGTGGAAGAGATAGGCGTGCGCCGGCCCCTCGGCGAGGGCGGCGCCGAGGAGACGCCTGGCCTCGGTCTGCTCGAGGATTCCGTCGAGGCTCACGCGACGGGGGTGCCCTCGGCACGGGCGAGGTCGGCACGGGCACAAGCGGCGAGGGCGAGGTCGGCCCGGATCTGTGCCGCCAGCTCGGCGGCGGGGCGGGCGCCGTCGAATGCCACGATCCGCTCGGAGAAGCGTGCAGCGAGCTGCCGGTAGGCGGCGTCGACAGCGGCGCGGAAGCTCTGCCCCTCGCGCTCGATGCGGTCGGTCGGCTCGCCCAACCGCTCGCCGGCGAGCAGCGGGTCGATGAGCAGTAGGAACGTGCGGTCGGGCAGCAGGCCGCCGACGGCGCTCAGGTTCAGCTCGAGCACCCGCTCCAGCCCGAGGCCGCGCGCGAGGCCCTGGTAGGCGAGCGACGAGTCGAGGTAGCGGTCGCAGAGGACGGTTGCGCCGCGGGCGAGGGCCGGGCGGATGACACCCTCGACCAGCTCGGCGCGGGCAGCGGCGAACAGTGCCGCCTCGGCCCAGGGCGTGATGGTCGGCCCATCCAGCAGCAGGGCGCGCACCCGCTCGCCGAGCTCTGTGCCGCCGGGCTCACGCGTCGCGACGACCTCGCGGCCTTCCGCGACGAGCGCCGCCCACAGCAGCTCGAGCTGGGTGGATTTGCCGGAGCCGTCGACTCCCTCGAAAGAAATGAACACGCTGTCCGTAGGATATGGGCGCGGTGAACACTGTCGTCACAGGGGGAGCGGGATTCATCGGCTCGCATGTCGTCGAGCTGCTGCTCGCGCGCGGGCACAGCGTCTGGGTGCTCGACAACCTCAGCCGCGGCCGCTGGGAGAATGTTCCCGAACAGGCGACGCTCTCGGTCGGCGACATCCGTGACGCGGAAGGCACCGCGGCCCTCTTCGACGACGTGCAGCCCGAGGCGTGCTTCCACCTCGCCGCGCAGATCGACGTGCGCGTCTCGATCGCGGAGCCGCTCGTCGACGCCGAGGCGAACGTGCTGGGGACGATCTCGGTGCTCGAGGCTGCCCGCCGCACCGACACGCAGGTGCTGTTCGCCTCGACGGGCGGAGCCGTCTACGGCGAGTGCGCCGACGGGCCTGCCGCCGAGACCTATCACCGCCAGCCGCTCGCGCCGTACGGCACCTCGAAGCTCGCCGCCGAGGCGTACCTTTCCACCTGGAACCGCCTCTACGGGACGCACCATGTGGCGCTGCGCTTCGCGAACGTCTACGGCCCGCGCCAGGATCCGCACGGCGAGGCGGGCGTGGTCTCGATCTTTCTCAGCCACCTGCTCGAGGGCAAGGCGGCCAGGATCTTCGGTGACGGCAGCCAGACGCGCGACTACGTGTACGTCGGCGACGTCGCCCGCGCGATGCTCGCGGCGACCGAGCGCAGCGGCGGCGTGTACAACATCGGCACCGGCATCGAGACCTCCGTCGTCGAGCTGTACGAGCGCTGCCAGCAGGCATCCGGGATCACGCTCGTGCCCGAGCACGCGGCGGCCCGCATGGGCGAGCTGCAGCGCAGCGTCCTCGACTGCTCGCTCGCCGCGACCGAGCTCGGCTGGCGCCCGGAGCTGGCGCTGACCGACGGGCTCCGCGCCACCTGGGACTGGTTCCGCGGCGAGTAGCCTGCCCGGGCGGGGAAGGAGCGGGCCGACGGGA
>JANXXF010000016.1 GCA_025350775.1 Actinomycetes bacterium | reverse complement strand
CAGTTCGGCGCCAACTCCGGCGGCGGGTTCGTCGATCAGAACCGGGCTGAGTACGTGATCCGCAACATCGGCCGCACCACCCGGATCGAGGACCTGCGCAGCCTTGTGGTGACCACGAAGCAAGGTCAGTCAATCATCCTGAGCCAGGTCGCCACGGTCGGTTATGCGCCCCGCTTCAAGCGCGGCGACGCCGGTGCCAACGGCCAGCCCGCGGTCATTCTCTCCGTGCAAAAGCAACCTGGCGCCGACACCGTCGCCTTGACGCGCGCTGTCGAACGCGCCCTCGCCGATCTCGGCAAGACCTTGCCGCCCGGGGTGAAGGCGTAGAGCTTGTTGCCTGCCGTGGTGGCCGGCGCGAAGCTGCGGTAGCCGGTGCCCCAGTAGACGGTGCCGTTGGCGATCGCGGCACCGCCGATGCAGGACGAGCCGCTGGCGAACGACCACTTGATCGCCCCGGTGGCTGCGTCCATGGCGACCATGTTCGGCCCGTTCGGGCTGAGCGAGCAGCCGTAGACGACTCCGTTCGCCGTCGAGACCGGGCCCTGCGCCGAGTAGCCGTAGACACCCCACGTCGAGAGCAGCCCGGCGCCGGGATCGCCGGTGCGCCAGAGGATCGCGCCCGTGGCCGGGTCGAGCGCCGACCACCAGCCCCGCGCGAGCGGGCTGTAGGCGTTTGTGGACGGGTCGATGTTGTCGGAATTCGACTCGGCGGCGTAGATGCGCTTGCCGTCGGTCGCGGAGCCCCACTGCAGGCCACCGGTGAGACCGCCGGGGCCGACCTGCGTCTGCCAGAGAACGGCGCCCGTCGAGCGGTTGAGAGCCGTGAAGACGCCGCTCTTCTGGCCGGCGCCGACGATGTCGGTCGGCTTGCCGTTGCGCTTCACCGTCAGGAGCAGCGGCGCCTGGCCGAAGTCGTAGTCGGGGCCCTGGCCGGCCGGGCAGTTGCTCGGGCTGTTCGTGTTGCCCGGAAGGCCGAAGCTCGGGATGCCGCAGTCGACGTTCCAGGCGTCGGACGGCAGCGCGCGGAACGACCAGTTGACTGCGCCCGTCCCGGCGTCGAGCGACATGATCGCGTCGAAGTTGTCGCCCGGCAGGCAGGCCTGCTTCGCCGCGAAGGTCGCCGCAGCCTGGACGCAGGCGGTGCGGTCGGCCGGCAGCGAGTAGTTGTTGCCTGTGGCGACGTAGAGCGCCCCGCGGGACGGATCGAAGGCCGGCGTGCTGCCCCAGACCGCGCCGCCCGAGTAGCCGGCCGTAGCGGGGATCGTGTAGGTGGCCCAGTTGATCGCGCCCGTGCGGACGTCGAGCGAGACGACGCGTCCGCGGAACGAGCAGCACGCGTAGGTGTGGCCCCCGGCGAAGATGACGTTGGAGAACGCCTCCTCGTTCGACGCGACGCCGACGAAGGCGGTGTCGCCGTGCACCTGTGCGGAGGTCGTCACGATTGCCGTGAAGTGGTCGTGCACACGTGTCTTCCACAGGAGCGCGCCGGTCTTCCTGTCGAGCCCGAGCACCCAGGCCCCGACGACGGAGGGATGCGTGGTCGTCCAGTCGGGCAGCTCGAACTTACCGCCCTGGTCACCGATGATCAGCACGTCCCCGGCGATCGCCGGGGTGGCCCGGGCGTAGTCGCCCGGGATCCCGGTCAGCGCCGAGATCGACGCCGTCCAGACCGTTGCGCCAGTCGAGCGGTCGATCGCGAACAGGTGGCCCTTCGAATCCGGGAAGTACACGCGCTGGCCGTCGACGGCCGGGGTGGCCGAGACGTCGCCGCCCGTCGTCGTGTCGCTCCCGGTGAGGAAGGCGCCGCTCGAGGCGAAGTCGGCCTTCGGGGCCAGCGTCGAGACGTTGCCGGCGCCAATCTTCGACTCGGTCGCCTGGTTGCGGCTGTTGTCCGAGTTCTGGCCGCCTGTGAGCCAGAGACTGCCGCTCTCGGCTGCATACGCGGTCGAGCCGATCGCGGCAACGGCCAGCATCGCCAGGGCGGTTACGAGCCTCCCGCGTCTGCCGCGGTTGTGGAATCCGAATCGTGAACTCATGTGTTCCCCTCTCTCGGCCCCGGGCGACACACGCCGCGCGGGGTGGTTCCCCAGTGGCGCATATCAATAGCGCTTCGAGTCGGATCGCACAACCTTCTACGCCGGAGCTCCAGCCCGAGGCTCCGCGGGGTCACGCCCCTTCGAGGCCGGCTAGCTCCCTGTCAGGTCGCGCAGCACGACCTCGTACGTCTCGACCGACGGCGCTCCCGGGCCGCCGCCGGGAGGGCCCTTGCGCGCCCGCTCCGACGCGCGCAGGTCGGCCTCGGTCTCCCACAGGGTGATCGCGATGGCACGGCCGGTCTCCCGGTCGATCAGGTCGAGGGCGCCGCGGTAGCCGGGGCTCGCCTGCGCCTGGCCGATCACGGCGGCGCGGAAGGCGAGCAGGTCGTCGGTCAGGTCGGCGAGGTCAGTGGTGATGCGCGTGACGCGTGCTTGCATTGGGCGATTGTGGCAGGCCGAGCGGCACGTCGGGGCCACGCGCCCGCGCCTCCGTAGAATCCCCCGGATGGAGCC
>JANXXF010000478.1 GCA_025350775.1 Actinomycetes bacterium | reverse complement strand
TCGCAAAGCTGCCGTCGGCGTCGTAGGTGGTGCTCGGCGAGGCCGCTGCCACTCCGCCGTTCACGGCGACCGCGCCGCCCGTCGGGGCCGCCGCGTCGGCGACGACGTTGAAGGTCGCGCCGGCCGAGTCCAGGCCCGCGTTGTTCTGCGCCTTCACCGTCTGCGCGTTCGCGGTCGCGGAGGTCGCGCCGGTGATGGCGTAGCTCCGCGCGTTGCCGGTGCCCGACACCGACCAGTTGGCGTCGAACGCGCCCGGGAAGCTGTAGGCCGAGCTGTTGAGGCCGGACTCGAGGTCGACAGCCGGCCCGGTGTCGGTGACGGTGAAGCCGCCGGTCGCGACGCCGGCCTTGAAGTAGGCGGTCGTGCCGCTGACGACGACGCTGCCTGATTGGGCCGAGAGCGTGAGCGTCGGCGCGGAGGGCGCGTCGGTGTCGACCTTGACGATCGTCGAGATCGCGGCCGCGTTGCCGACGTTGTCGGTGCCGGTCAGCGTGTAGCGCCAGCAGCCGGTCGTGAGGCCGGTCTGCGCGGTCGTGCCCGTGACGGTGCTCGCCGAGCCGTAGATGCTGCAGCTACTGGCCGAGAGCACGGCGAACTCGCGCACGAGGATGCTGGAGGCGAGTCCCGCTGCGGTCGCCGAGGCGGCCTCGGTGTAGGCGGTGCGGGTGGCGATCGTGAAGCTGCCGTCGGTGTCGAACGTCGTGCTCGGCGAGCCTGCGGCGACGCCGCCGTTGACCGTCAGGGCGGGGGAGCCACCGGGCGCAGTCGAATCGTCGCGGATCGTGAAGCCCGTGGTGCTCGAGTCGTTGCCGGCAGCATCGGTGGTCTTGACGCTCACGGTGTTCGAGCCCGTGCTGCCGTCGGCAAAGCTGAAGACGGCCGAGTCGAAGACGCCCGAGCCAGGGGCGCTCGAGAGCCCGGCAGTGTGCGTGACGCCGCCCGCGCCGGCGAAGCTCGAGGTCGTGAGCGACGCGCCAGCGGAGGCTGCGTCGGTCACGGTGGCGCGCAGCTTGAACGACTTCGAGAGGCCGCTGCCGTTCGTGCCGCGGTAGAAGATGTTGGTGCCGCTGCCCGGGTAGAAGGCGGCAGCGAGGCCGCCGACGGTGCCGACCGAGCTGAGCGAGAACGCGTTCGTCGGGAGCGTCGCGTCGATCTTCGCGACCGGCGAGCCGCCCGGCGAGATGGTCGCAACGTTGCCGGCGTTGTCGGTGACGACGAGCTGGTACTCGGTGCAGGTGGCAGTCGCCAGCGCCGGCGTGCTGCCCGACGTGTGGGCGCCCCCGACCAGCGAGACGTCGGCATAGGTGCCAGGCGTGCCACAGGTGCCGCCCGAGAGCGTGGCGGAGCGCCGCTGCACCTGCGCCGTTGCCACGCCGGAGCCGCTCGTGTCCGCGCTCGATGTCGCGATCGCGACGCCCGTCGCCAGGCTCGTATAGAAGCCGCTCGTGTAGCTGATCGAGCCGGTCGGTGCCGTCGTGTCGATGACGATTGCCTTGTTGGCGCCGAGTGAGCCGGCTGTGCCGGGTGAGGGGAGGGTGAGGATTGCTGCGGCGGCGGCGGTGCCGGAGTCGGTGATCGTGCCGCTGTTGAGCGTGAGCGAGGTGGTGGCGAGGTAGTCGAGGTCGGCGGTGGTGTCGCCGGCCTGGACGGTGTAGGTGAAGGTCTGTGTCGCGGTGGTCGAGCCGCTGGAGAAGTCGACGGTGCGGTCGGTGGTGCCGGTCTCGAGGGTGAGCTGTGGTGTGCCGGTGACGGTCACGGCAGCCGAGAAGGTGACCTGTACCAAGACGCTGCCGCCGGCCTTGTAGGAGCCGTTCGCGGTCGTCGAGGTGACGTTGGTGACGGTCGGGTTGGTCGAGATGACGATGTCCTTCGCGTTGCCGAGCGAGCCGGCCGCACCGGGTGTGGCGAGCGTCAGCGTCGCGTTGTTCAGCGCGGTGTCCTTGATCGTGCCGCCGTTGAGGGCGAGCGAGCCGGTGGCTGCGTAGTCGAGGTCGGCGGCGCTGTCGCCCGCCACTACCGTGTAGGTGAACGAGAGAACGCTCG
>JANXXF010000476.1 GCA_025350775.1 Actinomycetes bacterium | reverse complement strand
CGTCGCAGTCGAGCTCGAGCAGCTCCGCATTGGAGACGGCGCGGCCGTGCGGGCAGCCGTCGAGCGTCCCGTGCTCGGCGAGCCAGACGCGCAGCGCAGGCAGGTCGAGGCCGCCCTCGGCGGTGATGCCGCCGCTGACGTCCGAGACGGCGACGACCGTGGCACCGCGCTCGACGAGGTCGGTCGCGCAGACGCCGCCGACCTTGCCGAAGCCCTGCACGACGCAGCGCTGGTCGGCGAGCTTCCGTCCGAGCCGCTCGCAGGCCCGCTCGATCACCGCGGCAACCCCGACGCCGGTCGACTCGGTGCGGAACACCGAGCCGCCGATCGACACCGGCTTCCCGGTCACGATCTCGGGCACGGCGTGGCCGACCATCATCGAGTAGGTGTCCATCATCCAGGCCATCGTCTGCTCGCCGGTCGCCATGTCGGGGGCCGGGATGTCCTGCTGCGGGCCGATGAACGGCTTCAGCTCGGCGGTGAAGCGGCGCGTCAGGCGCTCCAGCTCGCCCGGTGAGAGCGTGCGCGGGTCACAGCGGATCCCGCCCTTGGCGCCGCCGTAGGGGAGGCGTAGCAGCGCGCATTTCCACGTCATCCACATCGCGAGGGCCGAGCACTCGCCGAGCGAGACGGCGGCGTCGAAGCGGATGCCGCCCTTCGTCGGCCCGAGCACGCTGGAGTGCTGCACCCGGTAGCCGGGGAACACCGTGGTCTGCCCGTCGTCCATCCGCACCGGCACCGACACGATCACCGATCGTTCCGGCATCGCAATGCGCGCGGCGACATCCTGTGTCACGGAGGTGTGCGGCAGCGCCCGCGCGACCTGGGCGAGCGCCATGCGGTACAGAGCGGACTCCCACTCGAGCCCGGTGTCAACGGCGTCTGCCATTCCCCGATCGTACGCGCAGCTCCACGCTGTCGATGCCGGGGGAGGGACTCGAACCCTCACGCCCCGAGGGGCACCCGATTTTAAGTCGAGCGCGTATGACCAGTTTCGCCACCCCGGCAGGGAGGCGAACAGTAGCGGCGGGCGCTTAGCGGCCCGTACCCTAGCGCCCTGGCTCGAGCGCGACTTTGGGGAGGCGCTCGGGGCCCTTGTAGCGGTGCTTCTTCTTGAACGAGTCAAGCGCATTCCTGTCGAACTTCGTGCAGGTCAGCAGCTTCTGCCAGGCCGTCGCGGCGATCTTGCTGCCGAGGACGGGCAGCGGCGCCATCAGGATGCCGTTGGGGTCGCCGTCGTAGTACGCCATCAGCTTGTCCACATCGCTGGCGGAGACCTTGTTGCCGTACTGGATGTCGATCCCGCCGTGCTCGAGGTTGTGGACGCCCTGCACCTGGTTGATCGGCGTCGGATAGTTGCCCCAGCGCGCCGGATCGGCATAGTGCTTGCCGCTTGTGGGCGGGAACGAGTTGTACTTGATCTTCTCGTTGATGTTCTGCGTGTGCTGCTGCCCGAGGTTCGGGAACGTCTGCTCGGTGCACACGCCCGCGCGGGCGGCGGCACTGTGAGCGGTGGCCACCTGGCCGGCGGCGGCCGTGCCTGTCAGCAGCAGAGTCGCGAGCAGGACTACGAGCGAGACGATGCCGAGGCCACCGGCGACGCCGAGGACGAGGAGATTGCGGCGCTGGCCTGCCGTCTGTAGGGACTCGCTGCTCATCCAAACGACCTTAGCATGCCGATCGGAGACCGGATTCTGCGAAGAAGCGCGCGACCTCGCGCCGGTCGGAGGTGACGGGGCAGTTCGGCAGGGATGCGAGGAACGCACGGCCGTAGCCCTTCGTGCGCAGGCGCGGGTCGAGGACGGCGACGACGCCGCGGTCGCTGTGCCCGCGGATGAGCCGTCCGAAGCCCTGACGCAGCTGGAGCACCGCCGAAGGCAGCGCGTACTCCATGAACCAGTCGCCGCCGGCCGCCGAGATGCGCTCGCAGCGCGCCTCGACCAGTGGGTCGCCGGGCGCCGCGAACGGCAGCTTGTCGATGATCAATAGCGACAGCGCCTCGCCGGCCACGTCGACGCCCTGCCAGAACGTCTGCGTCGCGATCAGCACCGAGTCGATCTCATCGCGGAACTGCTCGAGCAACCGCTCGCGCGGCGCCTCGCCCTGGACGAGCACGCGATACGGCAGCCGGTCGCGCACGCGGGCGGCGAGATCCTCGAGCGAGCGCCACGAGGTGGTCAGCACGAGCGCGCGCCCGCGTGAGTGCCCGCATAGCGAGAGCACCTCGTCGGCGATGGCGTCGCGCGCCTCGGGCGAGCGCGGGTCGGGCATCCGCGCGGGGAGGTAGACGAGCGCCTGCTCGGCGAAGTCGAACGGCGAGCCGAGCGCGAGCTCGCGGGCGTGGTCGAGGCCGAGGCGGCGCCGCACGAAGCCGAAGTCGCCTGCCGTGGTGAGCGTCGCCGACACGAGCACGCAGGTCGTCTTGCGATCCCAGAGCAGGTCGCGCAGCGGCTCGGCGACGTCAACGGGCGCCCAGGCGATCGCGTCGGGCTCGGCCCACACGACGCGCTCGAGGCCCTCGATGTCGGCGCAGGCGGCGGCGTCGGCGGCGAGGCCGGCGGCGCGCTTGCCGAGCTGGTCGAGGTCGTCGCCCTGGCCCTGCAGCGCCACGGCAAGCTCCTGCAGCGCCGCGGTGAGGATGCCGAGCGACTCCTCGGGCACCTCGCGCAGGCGCTTGCGCCCCTGCGCGGGCGCGACTGCCTGGAGCAGCCGCTCGGTGGCCCGCTCGACCTTCGCGAGCGCGCGCCCGGGGGCCGGCTTGAACGCCTCGCGCGCCGCCCGCTCGACGTCGCGCTGCAGCTGGCGGATGCCGCCCTGGCTGACCCGCCCGCCCAGCCACGAGGCGGCGGCCTCCTCGACGCGGTGCGCCTCGTCGAAGATCAGGGCGTCGTAGTCGGGCAGGACCGCGAGGGCGTCCTCGGAGCGCTTGCGCACGGCGAGGTCGGCGAAGGTGAGCGCGTGGTTGGCGATGACGAGGTCGGCGTTCTGGGCGCGGGAGCGGGCCGCCTCGGCGAAGCAGCGCGACGCGTGCGGGCAGCGGCGGCCGGCGCAGCGGTCGGCACCGACGGCGAGCTCGCCCCAGAGGCTGTGCGACGGCTCGAAGTCGAGCTCGGCGCGGTCGCCGGTCTGCGTTGTCTCGATCCAGGGGAGCATCCGCTCGTACGCGCGGGCGTCCTCGGCGCGCGGCAGCAGCGCGGAGCCGAGCAGCGCGAGGCCATCGAGCGCCTTCAAGCAGAGGTAGTTGTTGCGGCCCTTGACGACGGCGACGTTGAGCTCGCGGCCGAGGGCGGCTGCCGCGATCGGCACGTCCTTGGTGAGCAGCTGCTCCTGGAGCGCCTTGGTCGCGGTCGAGATGACGACGCGCTGCCCCGACTCGAGCGCGGGCACGAGGTAGCCGAGGCTCTTGCCGACGCCGGTGCCGGCCTCGACGATGAGGTTCTCGCCGGTGGCGAGAGCGAGCGCGACGGCACCGGCCAGCTCTGTCTGCTCCGGCCGTGCCTCGTAGCCGACGAACGTCGTGGCGAGCCCCCCACCGGGGCCGAAGAACGCCTCCACGCCGTCGGGCTCATCCATCCGGCGAAGGCTACGCGCAGCCCCGGAAGCCGCCCGCCGCGCCTCCGGGCGCCGACGGCAGCGGGCGGCAACGCTGGAAGATTCCCACTACCCTCGACGTTGGTAAAGAGTGAGCGGGCCCGTGTGGGCCCATGAGCAATCCGGAGGAAACGTGAGCAGCAGCGACGTGCGCGAAGTGATCATCATCGGCGGCGGCCCGGCCGGCTACACGGCTGCGCTCTACACGGCGCGCGCCAACATGAAGCCGCTGGCTTTCGAGGGCTTCAACTGGGGCGGCCAGCTGATGATCACGAGCGAGGTCGAGAACTACCCCGGCTACCCCGAGGGTGTGATGGGGCCGGAGATGATGACCCAGTTCCGCGGCCAGGCCGAGCGCTTCGGCGCCGAGTTCGTGACCGACGACGTGACGAAGGTCGACTTCTCGGAGCGGCCGTTCCGGGTATGGGTCGGCGACGACGAGTTCCGTGCCGAGACCGTGATCGTGGCCACGGGCGCGAACGCGCGTCAGATCGGCCTCGAGTCGGAGGAGAAGCTGCAGGGCCGCGGCGTCTCGTACTGCGCGACCTGCGATGCCGCCTTCTTCCGAGACAAGGTGGTGGTCGTCGTCGGCGGCGGCGACACGGCGATGGAGGAGGCGACGTTCCTGACGCGCTTCGCCTCGCACGTCTATCTCGTGCACCGGCGCGACGAGTTCCGCGCCTCGCCGATCATGGTCGACCGCGCCCAGCGCGACGAGAAGATCGAGTTCGTACTGAACTCGGCGGTGGTGGAGGTGCTCGGCGTCGAAGGGAACATGATGACGGGCGTCCGCCTGCGCGACACGAAGACGGGCGAGGAGCGCGACCTGCCGGCCGACGGGCTGTTCGTGGCGATCGGGCACGACCCGACGACGGCGCTCTTCCTCGACGCCCTCGATCACGACGAGAACGGCTACCTCGTGACCGTCCCCGGCACCTCGCAGACGAACATCCCCGGCGTCTTCGCCGTCGGCGACGTCCAGGATCACGTCTACCGCCAGGCGGTCACCGCCGCCGGCTCGGGCTGCATGGGCGCCCTCGACGCGGAGCGGTTCCTGGCCGCCCAGCACCAGGCGGCCGCCGCCGCAAAGGCGTAGGCCGCGCGTGCCTCACTTCATCTGCCCGAACTGCAA
>JANXXF010000466.1 GCA_025350775.1 Actinomycetes bacterium | reverse complement strand
CGAGCGCACCGGCCGGATCGTGACCGCCGCAGCGCTGCTCTTCGTCGTCGCGATCGGCGCGTTCGCAACCTCACGCATCGTCCAGATCAAGGAGATCGGCCTCGGCACGGCGCTCGCGGTGATCATCGACGCGACGATCATCCGCGCGCTGCTCGTCCCCTCGCTGATGCAGCTGCTGGGACGCTGGAACTGGTGGGCGCCGGCGCCGCTCGCGCGGCTGCACCGGCGGCTCGGGCTGGACGAGACCGGCCCCTCGCGCCGCGCTGCTACCGGGCGCACTTCGCGGCGCCGAGCCCCTTGATGATCCCGGCCGCCTTCACGGACAACGCGTCGCCCTGGGTTCCCAGCGTCTTGATCGTCTTCTGATCGTTCTTGCGCAGCGCAGCGATCAGGCCCTTGACGAGGCCGCCCTCCTGCTCGTAGATGCCGACGACCCTGCCGATCGCGGCCGCGTCAGCCGACGGTCGCTTGAGCTTGGCCAGTTCGTCCGTCTGCCGCTTGCCGACCTCGAGGAACCGCTCCGAGGCGGCGATCAGCTCCAGCGTCGACTTCGGTTGCGGAATCTTGTCGAGCTCGGCATTAGCCCTGGCGCAGATCTTGTCGGCCGACTTCGACCAGTCGGAGGCCGACGCGGCGAAGGAGGGGGCCGCGAACGCGAGCGCGCCGGCAACGGCGAGTGAGAGAGCAGTCAGCCTGAGCATGCCGGGATCATAGGCGGCAGCGGCCGCACGGAGCGCGGCTACTGGGCGCAGTGCAGCGCGCCGAGCCGTTTGGCGGCACTGCTGAAAGACGCGCTGATCAGCGTGGCCCGGTCGAGATCCCGGTCGAGCCGGTCGGAGTCGTCGACGCGCATCGCCACGACGACGTCGCGCATCAGCGCAACGGCCTGGCGGTACACGCCGACCAGCTTCGCGATCGCCGCCGCGTCGGCTGCGGGCCGCGGCAGCTTCGCCAGCGCGTTCGCCAGCCGGTCGCCGATCACGATCGAGCCCTCGATCGTCGCGATGCGCCCCTTCGACGTGTTCACCGTAGGCAGCTTCGCGGAGTCGGCGTTCGCCTTCAGGCACAGCACGTCGGCCGCCCTGGCCCACGCCGACGGCGGCGCCGCGTTCGAAAGAGCAGGCACGGCGAGCGCCGCTGCCGCCACAACGACGACCAGCGCGAGAGCTACTTGGTGCACTTCTTCGCCCCGAGCTTCGTGGCCAGGGCATTCGCCCTGCTCTCGAGGGCGTTGCCCTGGGCGAGCACCGCCTTCACCTTCACCTGGTCGTCGCGCTTGAGCGCAGCGATCAGCGCCTTGATGCTGCCGATCTGCTGCTCGTAGATGCCGACGAGCTGCGCGATCGTGGTGGCATCGCCCGACGGCCGCTTCAGCTCCGCCAGATCGCTCGTCTGCCGCTTGCCGAGCGCGAGGATCTTCTCGGTGCCGGCGATGAGCGTCTTCGTCGAGTCCGGCTCGAGGATCCTGTCGATGTCGGCGTTCGTCCGCGCGCAGATCCTGTCGGCCGACTTCGACCAGTCGGAGGCGGATGCAGCGAAGGAGGGGGCCGCGAAGGCGAGTGCGCCGACGGCGAGCAGGGGGGCGCTTGCGATCCTGATCATGCCGAAATCATAGGCTGCCGGGCTACGTAGCGCAGCGGGCGGCGCCGAGCTTCCGCGCGAGCGCCACCGCCTGCTCGTTCTGACGGGAGCCGTCCGCCAGCAACTGCTTGATCCTCGCCTCGTCGTTGTGTTTCACCGCGGCGATAAGGCCCCTGAGCACGACGACCTGCTCCTCGAAGGCCCCGATCAGCTTCGCGATCGCCGCGCTGTCGCCCGCCGGACGCTCCAACTTGGCCAGCTGGCCCGCCCGCCGCTGCTCGATCGCCGCAAGTCGCTCGGAGGCCGTGACGAGCGACTTCGCCGAGGTCGGCGGAGCGATTCTCGCGGCCTCCTTGCCGTACCTCACGCAGACGGCGTCGGCGGCCCGCGCCCAGGCCGAGGGGGACGCCGCGAAGGCCGTCGCAGAGGCGGAGGCCACGAGCGCGAGCGAGCCGACGGCGGCCGCGACGGCGACGGCGACGGCGACGGCGACGGCGACGAGGAGAGAGTGAACGGCCAGCGTGGTCATGCGCGGAATCATAGGCTGGCTGTGCCGCGCAGCCGGCGTGACGGCGTCCACAGGCCCGAGCCCAGCCCGACCCCGCCGAGGATCAGCGCCAGCCCGCCGAGCTTCTGCGCCGTGAAGTCCTCGCCCAGCCAGGCCGCGCCGATGACCAGGCTGACGACCGGGATCAGGAACGCCACCATCGCCACGCGGCCCGCTCCGTGCAGCGGCAGCATGTGGAAGTACGCCACCTGCGCGCCGACCGTGCCGAGCAGGGCGAGGCCGAGGACGGAGGCGCCCGCGCTCCACGTCACGCGCGTACCGCCCAGGTCGAACGCCGCCAGCGGCAGCAGCAGGAGCGCCCCGACAGCGACCGAGCCTGCACCCAGCACCTGCCCCGGCGCATTCTTCAACTGGGCCTTGGCGTAGAGCGCCGAAGCGGCGTACGCCAGCGACGCCGCCACCACCGTGAGCGCGCCGGCGACGCCGATCCAGCCGCCACTGGGATTGACTCCTGCCAGCAACCCCACCCCGCCCAGCCCGATGCCGAGGCCGACGAGCCGGGCCCGCGTCGCCTGCTCGTCCGGCTGGAAGCGGATTGCCAGCAGCACGACGAAGAGTGGCACCGCCGCGGTGGTGATCGAGGCCGTGCCGGAGTCGATGTGCTGCTCGGCCCACGAGATCGCGGTGTACGGCACCGCGACGTTGAACACGCCGAGCACGACGCACGGGAGCCACCAGCGCCGCAGGGCCGCAACGGTCTCGCGCAACCCGTGGCTCCAGGCGACGTACGCGAGCAGCAGCGGCGTCGCGATCAGCAGGCGCGCGTCGATCAGCGCCGCGGGACCGATGTCGCGCACGCCGACGCGGATGAACGGGTACGACGAGCCCCAGAGGCAGGAGAGGACGATCAGCGAGGGGAGATAGGCGTCGGCAGCGCCGCGAAGCCGGGAGCCGTCGGTGCCGTTCACACCGGGCAGGCTACCCCTGCAGGGAGGGCGTCGGGACCCCGGGCTAGAATGCGGCTCTGACCTCGGTCGCCGAACAACCGCTCCATCGCGCCCTCGGCCTCACCGACGGGGAGTTCACCCGTATCCAGGAACTGCTGGAGCGCGAGCCGAACCACTTCGAGCTCGCGGTCTTCTCGCTGCTCTGGTCGGAGCACTGCGGCTACAAGCACTCGGCGCTGCTGCTGAAGCGCCTGCCGTCCGCCGGCGCGCGCGTCCTGCAGGGTCCGGGCGAGAACGCGGGCGTGCTCGACCTCGGCGACGGCCTGGCGGTCGCCTTCAAGGTCGAGAGCCACAACCACCCGTCGGCGGTCGAGCCCTTCCAGGGCGCTGCGACCGGGGTTGGCGGCATCCTCCGCGACATCATCGCGATGGGCGCCCGGCCGGTGGCGCTGCTCAACGGCCTCCGCTTCGGCGAGCCCGGCTGGAAGCTCGACCGCGCAGTCGCCGGCATCGGCCACTACGGGAACTGTTGCGGCATACCCACCGTCGGCGGCGACACCACCTTCGACGAGGCCTACCGCGACAACTGCCTCGTCAACGCGATGTGCGTCGGCCTGCTGCCCGTCGATCGGCTGATGAGCGCGAAGGCGACGGGCGCGGGCAACCTGCTCGTCCTCTTCGGCGCCACCACCGGCCGTGACGGCATCGGCGGCGCGAGCGTGCTCGCCAGCCAGGAGCTGAGCGACAGCGACGCCGACAAGCGGCCGACGGTGCAGATCGGCGACCCGTTCCTCGGCAAGAAGCTGATCGAGGTCTCGGTCGAGCTCACCGAGCGCCGGCTGGTCGAGTCGCTGCAGGACTGCGGCGCCGCCGGCCTCGCCTCGTCGCTCGCGGAGATGGCGCGCGAGCTCGGCGTCGACGTACACCTCGACCGCGTGCCGCTGCGCGAGGAGGGCATGGAGCCGTGGGAGGTGATGATCTCCGAGAGCCAGGAGCGGATGGTGGCGGTCGTCCGGCCCGGCTTTCTCGAGGCGGTCGAGGCGATGTGCGATCGCTGGGAGGTGCACCACGCCGTCATCGGCGAGGTCACCGAGGGGGGCATTCTGCGCTGCCTCTGGCACGACGAGGAGCAGACGGCGATTCCCGCGCGCTTCCTCACCGACGAGTGCCCGCGCTACCGCATCGAGGCGGTGCCGCGCCCCGCGCAGCCGCCGGCCGCCCTGCCGGCGCTGCCGGCCGACTCCGGCCGTGCGCTGCTCGAGCTGCTCGCGTCGCCCAACATCCGCTCGCGCAAGCCGATCTACGAGCAGTACGACCACCTCGTCGGCTCGCGCACCGTGCGGCGCCCCGGCCTCGACGCCGCCGTGCTGCGCCTGCGCCCGGCCATGAAGGGGCTCGCCCTGACGCTCGACGGCAGTGGCCGCGTCGGCCGGCTCGATCCGTTCGTCGGCGGCGCCCAGGCCATCCTCGAGGCGGCCCGCAACGTCGCCTGTGCCGGCGGCGAGCCGATCGGCCTCACGGACGGCCTCAACTTCGGCAACCCCGAGAAGGGCGAGATCGCCTGGGAGCTGCAGCAGTCGATCGAGGGCATGGCCCAGGCGGCCGAGGCGCTCGCCGTCCCGATCGTCTCGGGCAACGTCTCGCTCTACAACGAGACGAACGGCCGCGCGTTGCACCCCACGCCGTACGTCGGCTGCGTCGGCCTCGTCGAGGACGTCCGCCGCATCCCTGGCAAGTGGCAGTCCGGCGACACGCTCCTGCTCGCGGGCCGGCCCGAGCTCTGCTTCGACGGCTCCGAGGCGCAGGCACTCTGGGGCACCCTCGAGGGGCAGCCGGCGCAGCTCGACCTGGCCGCCGAGGCGGCGCTCGTCCACTTTCTCTGGCGCTCGGCGCCGCAGCTCTCGCTCGCCCACGACGCCGCCGAGGGCGGCCTCGCCGTGGCGCTCGCCGAGGCGGCGCTGTGGAGCGGCGTCGGCTGCGCGGTCGCCGTCGCGCTCGACGTGACGGCGCTGTTCGGCGAGGGTGGTGGGCAGGTTGTCGTGGCGTGCGCGGCCGGGGACGCTGCCGGGCTGATAGCGGCCGCCGCTACCGCCGGCGTCCCGTTGCGCACGATCGGCAGTGTCGGCGGCGACTCGGTGCTCGGCGTCACGCTCACCGACGCGCGCGCAGCCTGGGAGACGCCGCTGTGACCGGGGCGGGCAACTAGCCGTGTGCGGCGTCTTTGGCATCCGCTCGACCGAGCGCGACGTGGCCCGCCTCACCTACTTCGGCCTGTTCGCGCTCCAACATCGCGGCCAGGAGTCGGCGGGCATCGCCGTCTCCGACGCGGGCCGGCTGATGGTGATGCGCGACATGGGCCTCGTCAGCCAGGTCTTCACCGAGCAGAAGCTCCAGGGCCTCCACGGCGACCTCGCCATCGGCCACACGCGTTACTCCACCACCGGCGCCACGCACTGGGCGAACGCGCAGCCGCTCATCCACCACGGCCGCGCCCGCACCGTCGCCCTCGGCCACAACGGCAACCTGACGAACGCCGCCGAGCTGCGGGCCGAGCTGCTCGAGGCGGGCATCAAGCTCGGCTCCACCTCCGACACCGAGCTGATCGCGGCGCTGATCGCCCACGACGAGGCTCCGCTGGAAGAGGCCATCGCCAACGCAATGGGCCGGCTCGTCGGCGCCTACTCGTGCGTCGCGCTCACCGACGGCGAGCTCGTCGCGTTCCGTGATCCGCTCGGCTTCCGGCCACTCTGCCTCGGCCGCCTCGGCGACGACTGGTGCATCGCCTCGGAGAGTTGCGCGCTCGACCTCGTCGGCGCCGCCTACGAGCGCGACGTCCACGCCGGCGAGATCGTCCTCATCGACTCCGCAAACGAGCTGCACAGCACCATGGCCGCCCCGGCCCGCCCCGACGGCGCTCTCTGCATCTTCGAGTTCTTCTACCTTGCCCGCCCCGACTCCCGGCTCGACTCGGTCGAGGTGCACGGCGCCCGCGTGCGCATGGGCGAGCGGCTCGCCGCCGAAGCGCCCGCCGTCGCCGACCTCGTCATGCCCATCCCCGACTCTGGCACTCCCGCCGCGATCGGCTTCGCCCGCGCCAGCGGCATCCCGTTCAGCGAGGGCCTGATCAAGAACCGCTACGTCGGGCGCACCTTCATCCAGCCCGACCAGGGGCTCCGCCAGCTCGGTGTAAAGCTCAAGTTCAATCCGCTGGCCGAGGTGCGCGGCCAGCGGATCGTCGTCGTCGACGACTCGATCGTGCGCGGCAACACGACGCAGCAGATCGTGCAGATGCTGTTCGACGCCGGTGTGACTTCGAACTTCAGCTTCGCCGTCGCCGCGCCGGTCGGCACCGCGGTCGGGTACTTGCGCGTGAGGCAGG
>JANXXF010000452.1 GCA_025350775.1 Actinomycetes bacterium | reverse complement strand
CTCAGCCTGGATCCACCGTTTTTCGTGATCGCGGGGCGCTCGTCCGGGCTGTCAGGACGCGCTGGGGCCGTACGGGGCGGGCCGGTGGCCCGTTGCGGAGGCTCCAGCGCGGAGCGCACCGGCCGGGTGCAGGCCCCACCGCCGCAGGCGGAGGGACGAAACCCCGCCGGGGAGCGGCCCGGCAGTCTGGACGAGCCGCAACGCCCGCGAAAAACGGTGGATCCAGGCTCAGTTGCCGTAGTCGATCGGCGTGCTGTAGCGCGGGTCGGAGTGGGCTTCCCAGTAGAGGTCGCGCAGGCGGCGCGTGACAGGACCGGCAGTGCCGTCGCCGATCGGCTGGCCGTCGAGGCTGGTGATCGCCATCACCCCGCCCGCGGTCGTCGACGAGAACAGCTCGCTGCCGCGGCGGAAGGTCGCCTCGTCGATCTTCGTCTCACGCACGGGGATGCCGTGCGCGCGCGCGAGCTCCATCACGGTCAGCCGCGTGATGCCCTCGAGCGCGCCCGCGTCCGGGGTCAGCAGCTCCCCGTCCACCAGCGCAAACACGTTGTAGCCGGCGCCCTCGGTGATATTGCCGTCGGCGTCGAGCAGCACCGGGTAGCGCCCGCCACGGTCGTACGCCTCGTAGAGGCCGCGCGTCAGGTCGCCCCAGTGGAAGTTCTTGACGGTCGGGTCGACCGACGCCGGAGGGATCCGCCGCACGCTCTGCGGGATCACCGCGTCCATGCCCGTGTCGCGCTCGTCCCACTTGAGCAGCCACACGTACGGGATTGCGTACGCGTAGAAGCGGTTGCGGAAGGTGCGCGGGTCGCGCGAGCCGGGCGCGGGGACGCCGCGGGTGCAGATGATGTCGACGTACGACTCGCGCAGGCCGGTGCGGCGGACGAGGTCGGCGAGCGCCGCCGCGATCTGCTGCTTGTCGAGGCCCGGGTCGAGCCGCAGCCGCTGGCAGCCGCGCTCGAAGCGGGCGAGATGGTCGTCGAGCCGGAAGAACGCGCCGCCCCACACCGCAACGACGTCGTAGGTCAGGTCGGAGCGGGCGAAGCCGGTGTCGGTGATCGGGATGCGCGCCTCAGCGATCGGCACGACCTCGCCGTCGATCAGGGCGGCGCCGGCGGCGAGCCGTGCGTCCCTCGGCACACTCGCGGCACGACCCTTCTGCACTTCAACGGCCATTGTGTCCTCCATCCCGGCTCGGGCGCTCGAACTTCCGACGTCGGCCCCATGCTCGCCCACGAACGGCGAGAAGTCCAGCCGGAGCGGGCGGCTGCACGACCAGAAGGGAGTGCGTTACACTGTATGGCGATGAGTGCAGCAGAGCGTTCGGCTCCGAAGACCCCGCTCTCCTTCCGGCTGCGCGGCGAGACTGCACGCCTGCTCGAGCAGCGGGCGCAGGAAGCCGGCGAGACGCAGACCGCCCTCGTCGAGCGCTACGTCGAGGAGGGGCTGCGCACCGACACGCACCCGCTCGTGACGTTTCGCGACGGCACGGCGGGGCGGCGCCCGTGCATCGTCGGCACGAGCCTCGGCGTGTGGCAGGTGATCGAAACGATCCGCCAGAACGGCGGCTCCATCGCCGAAACCGCCGACTACCTCGGCAAGCCGGTGGAGCTGATCGAGGCCGCCGCCCGCTACTACGCCGACTTCACCGACGAGATCGACCGCTGGACCGAGCGCGCCAACGCCTTCGCCCAGCGCGAGGAGGCGAACTGGCGCCGGCAGCAGCAACTGCTCGGGTAGCCGTCGCTTGAGGTTGCTGTTGGACGAGATGTTCTCGCCGCGCCTCTCCGAGGCCCTCCGGCAGCGGGGCCACGACGTCGTCGCCGTCGCGGAGTCCGCCGACCTCACCGGTAAGCGCGACCACGTCATCTTCGCCGCGGCAGTGGCCGCCGGTCGCGCACTCGTCACCAACAACGTCGTCGACTACGTCCCGCTCTGCCACGGCGTTGCCATCAGCGGCCAGGGACACTCTGGCCTCCTGCTCACCAGCGATCGGTCACTCCCCCGTGACCGCCCTGCGATCGGGCGCACGGATGCGGCGCTCGGCGCGCTCCTCACCGCGCACCCTGCCGACGACGCGCTGCGCAACCGCGTCCTCTGGGTCACCCCTGCCGCAGGCTCCGAGTCTTGATCGAGGCCACGATGAACCGTAACCGCGCCGCTCGGTTCACTGTAGAAATGATCACGGCGACGGCTCGACCGCAACGACCTCGAGCATCGAGTCGAGTCCGCTGAAGTCGGCGGGGTTACGGGTGTACAGCGGCAGCCCGGCTCCGAGCGCGGTCGCGGCGATCAACAGGTCGAAAGCCCGTCTGCCGCGCGCCTTGCGTCCTGTCGCAGCCACCGTGGCGTAGATCCGGCCGTAGGCTCGTGCTGTTGCGGCGTCGACGGGCAGAGGGTCGAACGTCGCCTCGACGCGCTGGAGCCTATCCTGGCGGCGCGCTCGCTCGGTTGGGTCGGCGGTTGCATGCGGCCCGGCCGCGAGCTCGGCGAGGGTCACGGCTGAGATCGCGAGCTCGACCGGCAGGCTGTTCGGATCGATCTGCTCGAGATCGATGACGACGGAGGTGTCGATCAGCCCCCGTGCGTGGCGTCGCTCAGACACGCGGACGCGGGCTCTGATCGAGCAGCGTGTCTACGTCCGTCCGGAAACGGGCGAAATCGATGGGGGGAGCAGCTGCGAAGACCGCTATGGCAGCGTCGGTCGCGATGAACTTTCGCTGCCGGCGCGGGATCAACTCGCCGACCGGAACGCCGTTGCGCGTCACCACGAAGGACTCGCCCCGGTCGAGCGCACGCATGATCTCGCCGCTCTCGTTCCTCAGCTCGCGTTGCGTGACTTCCCGTGTCATGGGTGTAATTGTAGCACCCGTGCTACGCGGCGAGGCAACGCGTTCGAACTTTGGCCGCTGGGAGCCGGTCACGGTGGAACCGTGTGCCGATCCACCGTCGGCCCGTCGAACCCCTCAGGCGTCCCCGCGTAGCCTCCCCGTCGCCTCGACGTCGATCTCGTAGAGCGCCGCGTCCGCGTCGACGCAGCGCACCTCGACTCCGTACAGCTCGCGCGCGGCCTCGATCGAGACGAACTCGTCGATCACGTCCTCGAGCACCCACTCCGGCGGCCGCGTCTTCGGGTCCTGCCAGCCGCCGCCGCCGCCCTCCCAGAAGCGAATCGTCTTCCCCTGCAGCACGTGGACGCCGCTGCGCATCACGCCGATCTCCAGCTCGTCCGGGCCGTTCCAGTCGTGGATCAGGCCGGAGCCGAGCGCCGGCAGGCCGCCCTCCCAGCCCCACACCGGCACGACGCCGCGGCTACCCAGCACCGACAGCGTCGCGTCGCCGTGGGTCAGCTCGAAGTCGCGTGTCACGCCGAGGCCGCCGCGGTGGCGACCCGCGCCCGGCGAGTCCTGGATGAACTCGTAGCGGTGCGTCAGCACCGGGTAGACGCGCTCCTGCACCTCCACCGGCTCGTTGCGCGTGCCCGAGGCGTACAGCGAGATCGCCGTGTGATTGTCCTTCTTCCCGGGCCGCGCGCCGTAGCCGCCCTCCTTCCAGATGTACATCACGAACTCTTTGCCGTAGCCCTCGCGATTGTCCAGGCCGCCCACGACCATGTTCGTCATGTTCCCCGAGCACGCCATCGAGCGCTCCGGCAGGATCTTCAGATAGCAGCCGAACACGGCGGCGCAGATCACCTCGTACGAGGTGGCGAACGCGCCCGAGATCGGCCGCGGGAACTGCGCGTTCGTGATCTGGCCCTCGGGGTTGATCACATCGATCGCGTTGTAGATGCCCTCACTGGCGGGCACGTGCGGGAAGATCGCCTTTGTCGCCACCACGACGGCGGACTGCGCCATCGAGCGGGTCGAGTTGACGGCGCCGGTCGCCTCGGGCGCGCTGCCGGTCAGGTCGTAGGTTGCGCGGTCGCCCGCGATCGTGATCTTCACCTTGATCGGCAGCGGCTTGGCGTGGTCGCCGAGCGGGTCGAAGTCGACGGCGTCCTCGAACTCGTAGACGCCGTCGGGGAGCTTGCGGAACTCCTCGCGCAGCAGCGCCTCCGAGTAGAGGATCAGCTCGTTCATCTCGTCCTTGATCAGCGCGACGCCGTACTTGTCGAGGAGCGCCTGGAAGCGCTGCTCGCCGGTGCGGCACGAGGCGACCTGCGCGAACGCGTCGCCCTGGGTCGTCTCGGGCACGCGCACGTTGCGCAGGATGAAGCGCAGCACCTCGTCGTCGAGCACGCCCTCGCGCACCAGGTGGATCGGCGGGATGTAGAGCGCCTCGCCGTAGGTGGACGGCGCCTCGGCGTGGAAGGAGCCTGGCACCGGGCCGCCCGCGTCCGACCAGTGCGCCGAGTTCTGCACGAACGCGATCAGCTCGCCGTCGCGGAACACCGGCATGATCGTGCGCACGTCCTGGCAGTGGGTGCCGCCGAGGAAGGCGTCGTTCATGATGAAGATGTCGCCCTCGTGGATCGCCTCGCGGCCGACCCACTTGATCACCGCCTTCACCGTGTGCGGCAGCGTGCCGACGTGGGCCGGCAGGTCCTCCTTACCCTCGGCCACCATGCG
>JANXXF010000450.1 GCA_025350775.1 Actinomycetes bacterium | reverse complement strand
GTTGGAGGCGAGGAAGGTCTCGTCCTCGCCGACCCCGACCACGAGCGGCGTCTGCAGGCGGCCCGCGACGAGCACGTTGGGATGGTCGGCGTGGATCGCGACGAACGTGAAGTGGCCCTCCAGCTCGCCGAACGCGAGGCGAGACGCCTCGGTCAGGTCGCCGGCGTAGTGGCGCTCGATGAGGTGCGAGACGGTCTCGGCGTCGGTCTCGGAGGTGAAGATGTGACCCTCGGCGCGCAGGCTCTCGCGCAGCTCGCGGTAGTTCTCGACGATGCCGTTGAGGACGATCGACAGCTTGGTGCCGTCGCAGCCGCAGAGCGGATGCGCGTTCGCCTCGGTGACGGCGCCGTGCGTGGCCCAGCGGGTGTGGCCGAGGCCGGTGAGCGCGGGCGACTCCTGCTTGGCCGACTTCTTCTTGAGATGGCCGAGCGTGCCGACGGCGCGGACGTACTCGAGCTGGCCGTGCTCGAGCAGGGCGATGCCTGCCGAGTCGTAGCCGCGATACTCGAGCCGCTCCAGGCCTGCGATGAGCAGGGGCTTACAGGGCCTCGACCCGACGTAACCGATGATTCCGCACATGCGCGACCTCCCTTCCGCAACCGGTGCCGCAGAGTTCCGGCATGCTGGGCAGCCAGCTCGCCTGCCCTTTCGGTGATGTCGCCAAGGTTGTGGCTTCGGCTTTGCTAGCCGAGTTCCTGTCGTACCAGACGTTCGACTCTACCACAGAGATCGGCAGCAATTTCCTGGCTCTCGGCCTCGGCCAGAATCCGGATGAGGGGCTCCGTTCCGGACGGCCGGACGAGCACGCGGCCGCTGTCGCCGAGACTCTCGTTGAGCGCCGCAATTTCGTCCTCGAGGCGCGCTGAGAGCGCCCTGCCGCCGCTCGCGAGGTTGAGCTTGCGCTGGGGGAACACCGGCATGACCGCAGCCGCGGCTGCCAGCGTGCGGCCCTCGAGCGCGCGGCAGAGCAGCAGCGCCGCCGCCAGGCCGTCACCTGTGACATGGCCGTCGAGGACAATCATGTGGCCGGATTGCTCGGCGCCGAGGATGCCTCCCTCGCGCCGCAATGCCTCCAGCACGTAGCGGTCGCCGACGGCGGTCGAGTGGACACGGATGCCCTGCTCGGCGAGGTAGCGATGCAGGCCGAGGTTCGACATCACGGTCACGGCGACCTGGTCGACCCCGAGGAACGGCGCGAGGATCGCAACGATCTGGTCGCCGTCGATCGGCTCCCCCGCCGCCGTGACCGCGAGCATGCGGTCGCCGTCGCCGTCGAAGGCGATGCCGAGGTCGAGCCCCTGCTCGCGCACGGTGCGTGCCACCAGGGCGAGGTCGGTGGCGCCGCAGCCGGCGTTGATGTTGCGGCCGTCGGGCGCGGCGGCGACGGCGACGACGCGAGCGCCGAGCCGCTCGAAGGCACCAGGGGCGCTGCCCGAGTAGGCGCCGTTCGCGCAATCCACCGCGATTGCGAGGCCGGAGAGGTCGCCGCCAAAGCGCTCGAGCACGAGGTCGAGGTAGCCCTCGGTGGCGTCGCCGAGTGGCTCGATTGAGCCGCCGCGGCTCGCAGGCGCGTCGAGCAGCGCCTCGATCGCCTCCTCGGCGGCGTCGACGAGCTTCTGCCCGCCCCGGCCGAAGAACTTGACGCCGTTGTACTCCGGCGGGTTGTGCGATGCCGTGACGACTGCGGCCAGGTCAGGCCCGGCGAGCAGCGCGACGGCGGGCGTTGGCAGCACCCCGCCGACGACGGCGCAGCCGCCCCCGGACGCAATTCCACGGGCCAGCGCCTGCTCGAGCTCGGGGCCGGAGCCGCGCGTGTCGCGTCCGATCAGCGTGCGCCCACCGCCCGACCACAGCGCGAACGCCCGGCCGAGCCGTTCGACCAGGTCGACCGTGAGCCGTTCGCCGACGATGCCACGAACGCCGTCGGTGCCGAAGGTGTGACGAGCCATCGAGGTGTGCCTGCGGGCCGTCTCCGGCAGAGTCCCGCGAGCGCCGGTTAGCGCTTCGAGAACTGCGGAGCCTTGCGGGCCTTGTGGAGGCCGGCCTTCTTGCGCTCGACGACGCGAGAGTCGCGAGCGAGGAAGCCCTCCCGCTTGAGCGGGACGCGGAGGTTCGGGTCGGCCTCGACGAGCGCACGCGCGATGCCGTGCCGGATCGCGCCGGCCTGGCCGCTGATGCCGCCGCCGTGGACGCGGACGCGGAGGTCGTAGTGGCCCTCGAGCCCTGCCACCTTGAGCGGGGACATGACCTGCGCCCGATGCAGCAGGCGCGGGAAGTACTCCTCGAGCGGACGGCCGTTGAGCCAGGTCTTGCCGTCGCCGGGGCGCAGGATCACGCGCGCAACGGACGTCTTGCGCTTGCCGGTGCCCAGGTACTGCGCGATCGGAGCGGCCATGCTGCTACTTCACCTCGAGTGGCATGGGCGCCTGCGCCTCATGCGGATGGTCGGGACCGGCGTAGATCTTCAGCTTGGTGATCTGAGCGGACGCCAGCTTATTCTTCGGCAGCATGCCCTTGACGGCGATGCGGATGACCTCGGTGGGGCGCGCCTCGAGCTGCTGGCGCAGCGTGCGCTGCCTGAGCCCACCCGGGAAGCCGGAGTGGCGGTAGTACATCTTGTCGTCCAGCTTCTTGCCGGTAACCGCGATCTTCTCTGCGTTCACTACGATCACGAAGTCGCCGGTGTCGACGTGGGGTGTGTACGTGGGCTTGGTCTTACCGCGGAGCGTGTCCGCGATGAGCGTGGAGAGACGGCCGAGGGTCTTGCCGTCTGCATCGACGACAAACCACCGCTTCTCGATCTCGTTTGGCTTTGCGTTCCAGGTCTTCATTAGTCAGAGTGAGTTGGCAGTCGCTTGACCGCCGGCGGAGAAGAGTAGCAGCAGCCGCGTCAGCTCGTCGCCGGTACCGCGAGGCTGCGCCGCGCGAACACGATCAACGGCACCGGGCCGATCGCGAAACATGCCGCCAGCAGCGCCAGGGCGGCGGTTCCGCCGTGCGTGAAGGCGAGGCCGCCGGTGATCGCCAGCGTCGCGCCGGTGATGCCGGAGAGGAGGTCGCTGAAGCCCAGCAGGCGCCCCCGCTCCGACGGCGCCGTCAGGTCGGCGAGCTGCGTCGTGGCCGAGACGAACGAGAAGATCCAGCCGATTCCGAGCAGGAACAGCATGACGGCGATCGCCGCGATGCTGTGCACCCAGATCAGGCCGAGCGACGAGCCGGCCACGACGATCAGGCCGGCGACCAGCGACCGCGTCTTGCCCATCCGGTCGATGAGGTCGCCGGCGATCAGCACCAGGCCGAACATGCCGACGATGTGCGCGCTGATGATCGGGAAGAGGTCACCCTTGGAGTGCCCCTGGTGGATGACGACGTAGCCGGTGAGGTTCATCACCGAGACCATCACACCGAAGCTCGCGAGCGCGGCGAGCAGCGCCGGCAGGACGCCGGGGCGGCGGAGGATCTCGCGCAGCGGCGCGGCAGGCTCGACGCTCTCGCTGGTGCGGCCGCGTGAGGCGTGCAGCTCGGCGATGCGCTTCGGATCGACCCTGACCAGGAGCGAGAGCACGAGGCCGGCGACCATGAACGCGGAGGCGGCGAACCACGGCGTTGCCAGCGCGCTGGCGTGGCTCGAGCTCT
>JANXXF010000442.1 GCA_025350775.1 Actinomycetes bacterium | reverse complement strand
CGAAACAGCGTCGTCTTGCCGGCGCCGTTCGGGCCGATCACGCCGACGATGCCGCCCGGCGGCAGCGAGAACGTCATGTCCTCGACGAGCAGCCGATCGCCAAAGCCCTTGGCGACGTGGTCGGCGACGACGACCGTGTCGCCCAGGCGCGGCCCCGGCGGGATGTAGATCTCGATCCGGTCGAGCTTGACGTCGCGCTCGTGCGCCACGAGCGCCTCGTACGCCGAGACGCGTGCCTTCGACTTGGCGTGACGCGCCTTGGGTGACGAGCGCACCCACTCGAGCTCCTGCTTGAGCGCGCGCTGCCGCGCCGACTCGCTCTTCTCCTCGATCGAGAGGCGGACGCGCTTCTGCTCGAGCCAGCCGGAGTAGTTGCCCTCGTAGGGGATGCCCTTGCCGCGGTCGAGCTCGAGGATCCAGCCGGCGACGTTGTCGAGGAAGTAGCGGTCGTGGGTGATTGCGACGACGGTGCCCGGGTAGTCGGCCAGGAAGCGCTCCAGCCACGCGACCGACTCGGCGTCGAGATGGTTCGTCGGCTCGTCCAGCAGCAGCAGGTCGGGCGAGGAGAGCAGCAGCCGGCAGAGGGCGACGCGGCGGCGCTCGCCGCCGGAGAGCGTTGCCACATCACGGTCGCCGTCGGGCAAGCGCAGCGCGTCCATCGCCCGGTCGAGCGTCGCGTCGAGGCTCCAGGCGTCGTGGCGGTCGATCTGCTCCTGCACCTTGCCCTGCTCCTCGAGCAGGACGTCGAAGTCGGCATCGGGCTTGGCAAACTCGCTGGAAATCTCGTTGAAGCGGTCGAGCAGGTCGCGCAGGTAGCGCACTCCGTCCTCGACGTTGCCGCGCACGTCCCTGCTCTCGTCGAGGTCGGGCTCCTGCCGGAGGAAGCCGACCGAGGCGCCGGAGCGGAGGTCGGCCTGGCCGCTCGACGGCTCCTCGACGCCGGCCATGATGCGCAGCAACGTCGACTTGCCGGCGCCGTTGACGCCGAGCACGCCGATCTTCGCGCCGGGCAGGAACGCCAGCGTGATGTCGTCGAGCACCTTGCGGTCGGGCCCGTAGAACTTCGAGACCCGCACCATCGTGAAGATGTAGTCGCTCACCGCGAGCAGGCTACCGGCGCCGGCGCCGCTGCCCCGGTGAGAGCCGCCTTACGAGACGGTGAACTTGCCGAACATCGAGCCCTCGTGCGGCGGGCAGTAGTACTTGTACGCGCCCTTCTTGAGCGTGACGGTGAACGTCTTCGTGCCCGTGAAGGCCACGGCGGTGAAGTCCTTCGCGAAGCCGTTCGGCCCGTCGAGCGACCAGCCGTGGAACGTCGCGGCGTCGGTGATCGTCAGCGTGTACGTGCCGGCCTTCAGGCTCCTGACCTTCTTGCCGCCCTGGGTGAGCGTGATCGTGAAGCCCGGGCCGACGGTGCCGACGAGCTTGACCGGTGCGGCCGCCGAGGCGGATGGCGCCGCGACGGCAGCCGCAGCACCCAGCACGACGAGAGCGGAACGGAGACGGGGCACGGCGGGGCTCCTTCAGGTGGGGGGACGATGCGCTGTAGTGGAGTACGCCCGCGGCCGCCGAGCGGTTTCCCGGCCGCTACACGAGCTACCGGTTACGCTCCACCCCTGATGACCGACGACAGCGCACGCCTAGCCGCCCACGCCCTGCACGCCGCCTGGCAGACAGGCCGGCCCCTCGACGGGCTCCCCGACTCCCTGCGGCCGGGTGACGTCGCCGCGGGCTACCGCGTCCAGCGGGCGCTCGACGAGCTGCTCGGCACACCGGTTGGCTGGAAGATCGGCGCGACCGGCGAGGCGGCGCAGCAGCTGCTCGGCGTCGCCGGCCCGTTCTACGGCCGGCTCTTCGAGACCTTCGTCGTGGACGACGGCGGAACGCTGCCCGCGCTGCCGGCGACGATGCTCATCGCCGAGGCGGAGTTCGCCTTCAGGCTCGGCAGCGACCTCCCGGCCGGGCAGGCGCCGTTCTCACGCGAAGACGTGCTCGCGGCTGTCGCCGCCGTCGTGCCGGCGCTCGAGCTCCCGGAGTCGCGGTTCAGCGACTTCCGGGCGCTCGGAGCG
>JANXXF010000435.1 GCA_025350775.1 Actinomycetes bacterium | reverse complement strand
GTCGCCGTCGAGCTGCGCAGCGAGTACGCCGCCGAGCTGGGCAAAGAGCTGGGCGCGCCCCACCTCGTCGTCCCCGGGGACATCGCCGACGAGGACACGGCCATCCGGGCGGCCACGCTCGCCCGCGCCACGTTCGGCCGCATCGACATCCTCGTCAACAACGCCGCCGTCCACCACACCGCCGACCTCGACGAGCTGACGGGCGACGAGATCCACCGGATCCTCGGCATCAACCTCGTCTCGCAGTTCTTCACCTGCAAGCACGTCGTGCCGGTGATGGTCGAGCAGGGGAAGGGCGCGATCGTCAACGTCTCGTCCAACTCGGCCTGGATCGGGCAGGAAATGGACGGCCGCTCGACCGCCCTCTACAACGTGACGAAGGCGGGCGTGCTGCAGCTGTCGGTGTCGCTGGCGACGCGCTACGGCGCCGACGGCATCCGCGTCAACGCCGTGTGCCCCGGCCCGATCAAGACCGACATCCTCGTGCACGAGGGCTTCGACCGCGCGTACTCCGACGCGCTCTACGACGCGGCGGGCGGGTTCGGGCTGCCACTCGGCCGCTCGGCCGACCCGTCCGAGGTTGCCGCCGCGATCGCTTTCCTCGCCTCCGACGACGCCTCGTTCGTCACCGGGACGCACCTGATCGTCGACGGCGGCTCGCTGGCGCGGTAGTCGGCAGGCCCGGGCCGCGGACGTCGCGTGGGCGTGCCACCGGCGCCCTGTGGTCGTCGCGCCGCCCCTAGTCGCGCGGCCGCGGCCGCTCCTCGCCCGACTCGCGGCGCGGCTCGTAGTAGCGCGTGCCCTGCAGCTCGTCGGGGAGGTGGTCGAACTCGAAGCCGCGCGGGTCGTCGTGCGGGTAGACGTAGCCGACGCCGTGCCCGAACGTCTTCGCCCCCGCGTAGTGCGCGTCGCGCAGGGCGGCGGGCGGGCGCAGCGAGCCACGCTCGCGGGCGTCGCGGCGGGCGGCCATGATCGCGCGCGTCACCGCGTTCGACTTGGGCGCCTGCGCCAGGTAGATCGCCGCCTGCGCCAGGTTGAGCTGCGCCTCGGGCAGGCCGACGTGCTCGAGGGCGTGCGCGGCCGCAACCGCGACCTGCAGGGCGCGCGGGTCGGCGTTGCCGACGTCCTCGGAGGCGAGGATCACCATGCGGCGCGCGATGAAGCGGGGATCCTCACCCGCCTCCAGCATCACCGCGAGGTAGTAGACGGCGGCATCGGGGTCGCTGCCACGCATCGACTTGATGAACGCTGACGTGACGTCGTAGTGCGCGTCGCGATCGTGGACGATCGGCCGCTTGTGCGCGGCGTCGTCGATGTGGGCGGCCGTCAGCGGCGAGCGCTCGGCCCGCGCGGTCTCGCCGGCCAGCTCGAGGATGCCGAGGGCGGTGCGTGCATCGCCGCCGGCCCTCCCTGCCACCAGGGCCAGCAGCTCGTCCGCTGCCTCGACACCGATCTCGGCGGCGCCGCGGCGCAGAATCGTCACTACCTCGTCGGGGGCGAGAGCCTCCAGCGTGTAGAGCTGGCAGCGCGACAGCAGCGCTGCGTTGACCTCGAAGTACGGGTTCTCGGTGGTCGCGCCGACGAGCGTCAGCAGCCCTTCCTCGACCGCGGGCAGCAGCGCGTCCTGCTGCGACTTGTTGAAGCGGTGGATCTCGTCGAGAAAGAGGGTCGTGCGCTGGGCGTTGCCGCCGAGCCGGTCGCGGGCGCGCTGGATGGCGCCGCGCACGTCGGCCACCGTCGCCGATACGGCCGAGAGCTCCTCGAAGGCGGCGCCCGTCGCCGACGCCACGATCCGGGCCAGCGTCGTCTTACCGCTGCCGGGCGGGCCGTAGAAGATCACCGAGCGCAGCCGGTCCTCGGCGATCGCCAGCCGCAGCGCCGAGCGCTCGCCGAGGATGTGACGCTGCCCGACGAAGTCGTCGAGCGTCCGCGGGCGCAGGCGGGAGGCGAGCGGGGCGGCGGTGGCGGCCCGCTCGGAGGCCGCGTCGGCGAAGAGGTCGGACACGGAACCAGTATGCGGCCGACCGCCGACGCCATGCTCTTGACAGCGGCAACTCCCGGCAGGGCGCTGCGTTGTCGTTTGACGGGAGGGGGGTTGACAGGCCATCCTGCCAACCCCACCTCCGCTGATAACCGATTCACCCGCTACGAGTACCGTCACGCAGCAGGTGCCTCACGCCCGGCTCGGCCTAGGGCCAGTCACCGAAGTAGCCGGGAAGCAGGGCGACGATCGACGAGGCGCCCACGACGGCGCACAGGAGTACAAAACGAGCTCTCACGAGGCAGTCCCTTCAATTGGTGGAACAGGACGGCCCCGGGCCCAGGGTCTGACAGAAGTCTAGGAGACGAATCGGATGCCAAAACAAAAGTCACAGCACGTCGACGACCCCGCAGCTGCCGGCCGGCGGCTGCGCGCGGCCCGCGACGCGGCCGGTCTCTCCCAGCGCGACCTCTCCTTCTCGGGCTGCTCCGCCGCATACATCTCGCGGATCGAGGCCGGCGCGCGCATCCCCTCGCTCCAGCTGCTGCGTGAGCTGGGGCGGCGGCTCGGCGTCACCGAGGACTATCTCGCGACCGGCAGCGCGCAGCCGGGCGCCGCCGCGGACGCGCAGCTGCTCGTCGATGCCGAGGTCGCGCTGCGCCTCGCCGACATCGACGTCGCCCGCGGCCTCTATGCCGCCGCCCTCGAGCGCGCGGTGACCCCGCACGAGCGTGGACGCGCCCTCGCCGGCCTCGGCCAGATCGCCTTCCGCGACGGCTCCCTCCCCGACGCCGTGCGGCAGCTCGAGCAGGCGCTCGACCTGCTCCCCGCCGACCTCGGCGAGCGGGCCGCCCACATCGAGACGCTCGGCCGCGCCTACGCGACGAGCGGCGACTTCGAGCTGGCCGTCGCCCTCTACGAGCAGGCCCTAGCCACCGCCGTCAAGCGGGGCGACGAGCTGGAGCAGACGCGCTTCGCCGTCGTGCTCGCGAACGCGCTCGTCGACGCCGGCACGTTCGCCCGCGCCGAAGAGGTGCTCGGCCGGGTGATCGCGCGCACGAGCGACTCCCGCGACCCCCTGCTCCATGCGCGGCTCTACTGGTCGCAGTCGCGGCTGCACGCGCTACAGAACGATCCGCAGTCGGCGGCGCGCTACGCCCGGCGTGCGCTCGCGATTATCGAGACGACCGAGCACTCGGCGTACAGCGCGCGGGCGCACCATCTGCTCGCCTGCATCGAGCTCGACCGCGACAACGCCGACGAGGCTCTGCGCCTCCTGCAGCGCGCCGGCGACCTCCTGGGCAACGACGGCGACCGGCTGTTGCGAACGCGCATCCGGCTCGAGCAGGCGCGGGCGCTCGCCCAGCTCGGCTCCCCCGCTGAGGCGGAGGCGCTGGCGATGGAGGCGGCGGGCGGCTTCGCCGGCCTCGACCCGATGGAGGCCGGCCGCTGCTACCTGCTTGTCGCCCAGCTCCGCGCCGATGCCGGCGACAGCAGCCGCGCGATCGAGCTCTGTGAGCTCGCGGCCGAGCTACTCTCGATCGCGCCGAACCGGTTCCTGATCGAGGCCTACGGCCGCCTCGCCGACCTCTTCCAGGCGGAGGGCCGGATGGACGAGGCGCTCGGCGTGCTCAAGCTGGCGGTGCAGGCGCAGGGGGTCGCCGGCCGACGGCTCGTCTGACCCCGCTTGACCTGTCGACACCCTTCAATTACATTTGTGCACGGCGTTCGTTTCCAGAGCCTCGCTGCCGCAGAGCGCACTGTGCAGACGCCTTCTCCACCCACGGGGGGCAGGTTCTGTGCCGCAGGAGCTGCCCCCCGCCCTTTCTCTCCAGGAACTCCCCTCAGGCCGCGAGCCGGGCGAGCGCGGCGGCCAGCAGTGCAGGCTGTGAGAGGAACGGCGAGTGATCGGCCGCCAGCTCGATCGGCTCGACCCCGAGCTGCTCGCGGGCAGCCTGCCGCGACCAGGCGGGGCTGATCACGAGGTCGTTGCTGCAGACGATGTACGCGCTCGGCACGGTGGGCAGCGCCGCCAGCGGGAACGGCTCGGTGGAGGGCAGCCAGGCCTGGCGGCCGAGACGGGCAGAGGCCCACGCGGCGTCCTCGGCAGAGCAATCGTTGACGAACATCCCGGCGCCGCGGGCAAGATCCCAGAGCGCGGTGCCGTCGCCCTGATCGAGCTGGTACGCGCCCCAGTCGAACAGCGCGACGCCGGCGTCGGGGATCCAGTCGAAGCCGCTCCTGCCCGGCTGCGGGATCAGCGCGCAGAGATAAATGAGCCGGCGCAGTGGCCGCTGCGCAGCGACGAGCGGCACGGTGAGCCCAGCCAGCGAGTGCCCGACCAGTACGACGTCGTCGCCGGCGTCACGGAGGGCCTCGACGATGACCTCGGCGTTGCGGACGTTGCCGGCGGTCGCGTCCTCCCGGGGCAGGTCGATCGCGAGTGGCCGCAGCCCGCGCGCTGCGAGCTCGGGGACGAGCCGGTCGAAGCACCAGGCGCCGTGGAAGGCACCGTGGACGAGGGCAACGGTGGTCATGGCAGGGATTCTGCCAGCGGGCTGCGCGCCGGCGGCTACCCTCCTGGCATGACCGACGCCGCGATCCGCCTCGGCGGGATGGCCCTGCCCAACGGCGTGCTCGTCCACGGGCCCACCTCGTGGGCGTGCGCGGTACGCCTCGACGACGGTACCGTGAAGGTGGCAGCGGCTGCAAAGCGGCTCCGCGGTGACGCTGTCACGCGCCCATTCCTGCGCGGCCCGGCCCGGCTGCTCGAGGCCCTCGCCGTGCTGCCCGAGCTGCGCCGGGCGCTGCCCGAGGCGCGCCTTCCGTTCGACCGGCCCGCCGTGATCGCCTCGCTGGTGGCCGGGGCCGTGACCCTGCGGGCGGTCCGCCGCTCGGGGAATCTCGGCCCGCTGGCCGAGGAGCTGGTCGCCGGTCTGGTAGCGGCCGCACCGGCTCTCGTCGCGTTGCGTGGCGGGGAGCTCGCCGGCTACCACGGTGCCGAGCATGCCACCATCGGCGCCTACGAGACGGGCGCGCCGCACGGCCCCGAGCACGATCGCTGCGGCTCGCACCTGGCGGGGCCGATGCTGGGGGCCTCGGCGCTGTTCGGGGCGGTCGCCGCCCGCGCCCCCCGCGCGCTGCGCGAGCCGGCCCGGGCCGTCGCATCCGTGGCGGCCGTCGGCGTCGCCACCGAGATCTTCGCCTGGATGCAGCGCAACCCCGAACGGCCGCTCGCGCGGGCCCTGGCCCGTCCAGGCTCCGAGCTGCAGCGGCGCGTCGGCACCCGCGAGCCGACGCCCGGGCAGCTCGAGGTCGCCGAGGCGGCCCTGGCGGCCTGCCTCGTGCTCGAGCGGGCCCGCCGCTGCTGGCGCGGCCCCCGCTGCGGCTGGCGGCCGCACCCGACGGCGACGGCTGAACCCCCGACGTCGACGTCTGAGCTCCCGCCGGCTGCGCGCCGCGCTCCCACCGGCGCTGGCCAGGCCCGCTCCGGCCGCGCCGCGCCGCTCCCGCCGGATACGATCGCCCCGTGACCGCGCGCGCAGTGCACCATCTCGGCCTGGCCGTTCCCGATCTCGACGAGGCGATCGCCACGTACGAGCACCTCTTCGGCGGCCTGCTCGAGCACAGGGCAGTCGTGGCCGACCAGGGTGTCGAGGCGGCGACGATCCTCATCGGCGACGCCCGCATCGAGCTGCTCGCGCCGCTCGGCCCGGACACGCCCGTCGGCAAGTTCCTCGCCAAGCGGGGGCCGGGCATGCACCACATCGCGTACGAGGTCGCCGACGTCGGCGCCGAGCTGAAGAGGCTGGCCGCCGACGGTGTGCAGCTGATCGACGAGCGGCCGCGCCGGGGCCTGTTCGGCCTCGAGGTCGCATTCATCCATCCCGACGCCGTCCATGGCGTCCTGGCAGAGCTGGTGGCCAATGTCGAAGAGCACTGAGCGGGTCAAGATCGAGATCGGGTTCGACGGCGGGCAGGCGTTGAACGCCCTCGTCGACGAGTCCTCTGCGGACAAGCTGGAGAAGTCCCTTGCCGACGGCATCGACGGCGCGCTGTCGCTGGACTCCGACGACGGGCGCACGATCGTCGTGACGCGCAAGATCGTCTACGTCAAGCGGCTCGCCCGCGAGAGCCGTCTCGGCTTCGGCGGCTAGGCGCGGGGGAGACAGGCCGTGGCACTCGAGGTCGGCATCGTCGGCCTGCCCAATGCGGGCAAGACGACGCTGTTCAACTGTCTGACGCGGATGGGCGCCGAGATCACCGCCTACGCGTCGCAGACGGACAAGGCCAACGTGGGCATGGCCACGATCACCGATCCGCGACTGGACGCGCTGGCCGAGGTCGTCAGCGCCAAGAAGATCACGCCCGCCGCGGTGCGCGTCGTCGACGTCCCGGGTACCGGCCCGGCGCTGCTCGGCAACCTGCGCCAGGTCGATGCGATCCTCGCCGTGGTGGACGGCTTCTCGCCGGGCTGCACGCCTGCCGACGATCTCGTCAACCTCGAGCTGGAGCTGATCGTCGCCGACCGCGACCACGTCGAGAAGCGGCTGGAGCGCGTCTCCAAGGCCGCGAAGTCGGGCGACGCCAAGGTGCGGGCCGAGGTGCCCGTGCTGGAGGAGCTGCTCGCGCACCTCGAGGCCGGCAGGCCGTTGCGCGACTGGGCGAAGGAGATCCCGCCCGAGCTCGAGCCGCTGACGAACAAGCCGCTGCTCGTGGTCGAGAACGGCCCCAACGGCATCGACTGCCAGCTCGAGCTGGAGCTCGTGGACATGTCCGAGGAGGACGCGGCCGCCTTCCGCAACGAGGGCTCGGCGTCCGCGCTCCAGCAGATCGGCCAGCGCCTCTTCGACGCGCTCGGCCTGATCGTCTTCTTCACCGCCGGCGAGAAGGAGACGCGCGCCTGGACGCTGCGCGCCGGCTCGACCGCGCTCGAGGCCGCCGACTCGATCCACTCGGACATCGCCAGGGGCTTCATCCGCGCCGAGGTCTACGGCTGGGAGGACATCGTGCGGCTCGGGTCGCACACCGAGGCGTCGCGCGCCGGCCTGATGCGGCTCGAGGGCAAGACGTACGTCGTCCAGGACGGCGACTGCCTGAACATCCGCAACTCGGCGTAGGGGCGCGCCGAGCTGGCGGCCCGTCGATCCGCCGGGTGAGCCCGGGCCAGAGGGGCTGCGCGGCGGCGGTCACGACGCGGTCAGGCGATCGTCACGCCGGGGCGCTGCCGGTGCCGTCCACCGATCGCGTCGCCGCGACGGCGTCGAGCTGGTTCGCGTGGTAGAGCACGGCGGCCTCGGCGGTGCGCGCGGCGCGGGCCTCGTGGTGCGAGGCGATCGCGTGCAGCAGCTCGACGCGGGCGGCTTCGGCCAGGCCCCCGGCGCGCTCCTCCACCAGGCGCAGGCCCAGGTGGACGTGGCCGAGCAGGCGCCCCTCGGGGGTCGGCGCAAAGGCGGGGCCGCGGGTCAGCTCGACGGTGCGGCCGACGTCGTGCAGGAGGGCGGCAGCGACGAGCAGGTCGGAGCGCAGGCGCGGGTGGAGCTGGGCCGTCTCGCGGCAGATCGTCGCGACGCCGACGGTGTGCTCGAGCAGCCCGCCCGCGTAGTCGTGGTGGCCGTCCAGCGAGGCCGGCAGCTCGCGCAGGGCGGCGCGAAGGCGGGCGTCGCCGAGCAGCCGGGCGACGACGCCCTTCAGCCCGGGATGGGTCAGCTCCTCGGCGAGGAAGTCGAGGAAGCCGTCGGCGTCATCGAGGTCGCGGCGGCCGACCGGGGTGAGCGCGGCCGGCTCGACGCCGGGCGCCGCCTCGATCGACTTCACCTCGAGCTGCAGCCTGTCGCGGAACTTCTCGACGCGGCCGAGCACGCGCACCGCGTCGCCCTCGGCGAAGCGCCCGTCGAGCAGGTCGACGTCCTGCCAGACGCGCGCCTCCAGCCGCCCGGTGGCGTCCACGAGCTCGAGCGCGAGGTAGGCCTGGCCGCCCTTCGTGTGCAGCCGGCGCTTGCGTGCGACGCCGTACACGCCTTCGGCGACGCGGTCGGGCACGAGCTCGGAAATCGTGGTCACCCGATGGAGTCTAGGGGCGATGGGCGCTGGTAGCCTCAGGCCGATGGCACGCGTCGAGCCGCTCCGCGCCCTGCTCTACGACACTGCCCGTGCGGGAGCCCTCGCTGCGCTGATCGCGCCGCCCTACGACGTCATCGGGCCGGCCGAGCGCGACGAGCTGGCCGCCCGCTCGCCCCGTAACATCGTCCACCTGACGCTCGCCACCGACGAGGCCGCTGCCGGCCCCCTGCTGCGCGCCTGGCGCGACGAGGGCACGCTCGTCGTCGACCCGACGCCGGCGCTGTGGTGGGTCGTCCAGGACTTCATCGGGCCCGACGGGGTGCGCCGCGAGCGCGCCGGCATCGTCGCCGCCGTCGGAGTCGAGCCGTACGACCGGCGAGTCGTGCTGCCGCACGAGCGCACGCACGCCGGCCCGAAGGAGAGCCGTCTGCGTGTGCTGCGCGCGACCCGGACGCAGCTCGAGCCGATCTTCCTGCTCTACGACGATCCGGCGGGGCGGCCGCGCCAGGCGCTCGCGCCGTTCGTGACCGGCGAGCCGACCCTCGTCGCCGCCGACGCCGACTCGACCAGCCGTCTCTGGCGCATCGACGACCCGGGCGCCGTCGCCGCCGTCCACGGCGCGCTCGCCGACGCGCAGCTGCTCATCGCCGACGGCCATCACCGCTACGAGACGGCGGTCGCCTACCACGCCGAGGACGGCACTCTCGCCAGCGCCCTCACCTTCGCCGTGCTCGTCAACACGGTGGGCGAGGGGCTGACGATCTTCGCCACCCACAGGGTCGTCAAGGTCGCGCCGGCGCTCGACGGCCTCACGCTCGAGCCCGCGCCCGACGGGCCCCGGGCCGCGCTCGCACGCATCACCGCGCTGCCGCACGACTGCCCCGCCTTCGTCGTCCACTCGGCCGCGGGCACCTGGATCGCCACCGACCCGGCGTCGGCCGAGAGCGACTTCGCCCGGCTTGACGCGCTCGGCCTGGGCGAGCGCACCTACACCCCGCGCGCCGACGAGGCGGTCGCCGCCGTCGCCGCCGGCGAGGCAGCGCTGGCCTTCCTCATGCGCCCGACCCTGATCGAAGAGGTGCAGGCAGCCTGCGCCGCCGGCGAGGTCATGCCGCAGAAGAGCACCTACTTCTACCCCAAGCTCCACTCGGGCCTGCTGCTGTTCCCGCTCGAATGAGCGGCTCCGACGCCCCGGGCGCCTCCCCCGACTGGCTCGCTGTCTGCCGCGCCGCCACCGCCGACCTGAAGCTGGTGCTCGCCGGGCTGCCGACCCGCGCCGTGCGCGAGCCGATCGTGGGTGCGGGCGAGGGTGGCGACGAGACGACCGCGGTCGACGCCGCTGCCGAGGCCGCGATCCTGGCCCGGCTCGACGCGTTCCACCGCGAGAGCGGCGTCGGCTTCACCGTGATCTCCGAGGAGGTCGGTGAGCGCGCCTACGGGTCGGGCGCCCCGTGGCGGCTAGTCGTCGACCCGATCGACGGCTCGCTCAACGCGAAGCGGCTGATCCCGTTCTACTCGGTCTCGATCGCCGTGGCGATGGGGCCGGCGATGGGCGACGTCGTGTTCGGCTACGTCTACGACTTCGGCTCGTGCGAGGAGTGGTGGGCGGTGAAGGGCGGCGGCGCGTTCCTCGACGGCAGCCGTCTCGGCGCCGAGCTGCCGAAGGACGAGATCGAGATCCTCTCCTTCGAGGCGACGCTGACCGCGCTCGTCGCGGAGAAGGCGGCGGCGTTCGTCGGGACGGCGACGCGGCTGCGCATCATGGGCTCGCTCGCCCTCTCGCTCTGCCACCTCGCGGCCGGGCGGGTGGACGGGGTGATCTCGCTGAAGGGGGCACGGTCGGTCGACATCGCGGCGGCGCAGCTGCTCTGCCTGGAGGTCGGCGTCGCGGTCGACCTGTTCGAGGATCCGCCATTCGCGGCGGCGCCGCTCGATCTGGTCGGCCGCTCGCGCATCGTGGCGGCGGCGACGCCCGCGGGCTGCGCGCGACTCGCTGCGGCGCTGCGGGCCTGACCGGGGCCGGCGGGCGGCCCTTCGTGGACTTCTCCAAAATGCCGCTGCGGCTGCCGGAACGTGACGTGCAACCGAGGGTAGTCTGAGCTCAAGGTGGAAGGACGCCCCGTCGGGCCGCCACCTGCAACCTACCCGGCCGCCGTAGGCGGAAAGGACGAAATCCCATGGAAGTCGGTCTGCAGTTCATCTTCCAGAACACGCATGAGGGCATGTCTGACGCGGAGATGTTCCGCAAGGAGACGCAGCTCGCGATCTTCGCCGAAGAGGTCGGGATGGACTTCATTCTCGCCCCCGAGCACCACTTCGACCCGGGCTACTCGATGATGCCCGACAACATGCAGTGGCTGTCCTATCTGGCCGGCAAGACGAGCCGCATGAAGATCGGCACCGGCGCGATCATCCTGCCCTGGTGGAAGAACCCGACCCGCGTCGCCGAGAAGATCGCGATGCTGGACATCCTGCTCGAGGGCCGCTTCATGCTGGGGTTCGGCCGTGGCCTCGCCCGCAAGGAGTACGAGACTTTTGGCATCGACATGAACGAGGCGCGTGAGCGCTTCGACCAGTCCGCCGAGATCATCCTCGACATCCTCGAGACGGGCGTCGCCGAGTACGACACCAAGTTCTTCAAGCAGACCCGCACCGAGATCCACCCGCGCCCGGAGACGAACTGGCGCGAGCACGGCTTCCAGTCCGTGGCGATGACGCCGGACTCCGGCATCGCGGCCGCGAATCTCGGCGCCGCGATGATGTCGTTCGTCCAGCTCCCCTGGGAGCAGCACCACGCAGCCGTCGAGGCCTGGCGCGCACGGTTCCGCGAGGTGCATCCGGGCAAGGAGCCGGGCGCTCCCGTCTTCTCGGACTTCACCTTCTGCCACGAAGATCCCCAGGTGGCCGAGGACGTCGCCCGCAAGTACCTGTCCAAGTACTTCCTCAGCGTCATCCGGCACTACGACTTCGACGGCTCCCACTGGGGCGAGACCAAGGGCTACCAGGCCTACCAGGGCGGCGCCGACGCCATCAAGGCGGCCGGGCTTGAGGCCGCCTGCGAGGGCTTCGTGCAGTCGCAGCTGTGGGGTACGCCCGAGAAGATCATCGAGGGCTGGAAGAAGCGCTTCGAGATGACCGGCGAGCTGCGTCCCGCCCTTGCCATCTCGTACGCCGGCCTGCCGTTCGATCTCGCCCGTGGCAGCCTCGAGCTGATCGGCACCCAGGTCGTGCCGGAGCTGCACAAGCTCAAGGGCAAGGCCAAGGTCGCGGCCTGAGCCTGAATCCACCGTTTCGCGTGATGGCTCCGGGGCGGCCGAGGGCCAGGCTCGCCGCCCCGGAGCCAGCTAGAGCTACACGGTGATGACACGGCGGCGGTCGGCGGCGCGACCCCTGGTCAGCGCACGTCTCCTGCCGGGAAGGCCGGCATCTGGGATATCTTCCATCCCCTACCATCCAGGCATGCGCCCACTCGTTGTCATCGTCGCCTTCGCCGCCACCCTGTCGCTCGCGGGCACGGCCGTTGCTGCAGGCCCGCTCAAGGCCGTCTTCAAGCCGGCGACACCGGCGCCGAAGGTCACCGTCAAGTGGCCGTACACGCTCACCGTCACCTCGGGCGGCAAGCCGGCCAGGGGCCTGCTCACGGCGACGCTGGTCGACCCGCTCGGCCTGTCCCACCAGGTGCTGGACGACGCGTTGAAGCCGATCAAGAAGCGGGCGTTCAACGGCGTGTTCAGCGACAAGATCCTGTTTCCGGCCGAGGCCAAAGGCTTTACGCTGACCATCAAGTTCGCCGTCACCGTCGGCAGCGCGAAGACCGTGACCGTGGTGCGGGTGACGCCCAAGTGACGCTGTGGCCGGCTGCGGTCGGCGCGCGGGCTGCGGCTGCGCTGGGCGTGGCCGTGCCGCTGCTCGCGCTCACCGGCATCCTCGCGGCGGCGGCGCCGGCGGCCGGGACGACGCCGGTCATCGCGCGCTTCATCGCACGCACGACCCAGCCGAAGGCCGACACGCCCTGGAACTACTGCGTGCTGGCCGTGACGGGCGACAAGGTCGCACCGCTCGAGGCGAGCGTCAAGCAAAGGCTCTTCGACGAGCGTGGCAACCCGATCGGCGAGGTTGGCTCGGCGTCGTTCTACGGAGCCTGGTGCCAGGCGATCAAGCTGCCCGCATCGATCCGCGGCGACGCGATCACGCTCGAGACGAAGGTGACCGTCGCGCAGCACGTGCTGGTCATCCGCACGCCGATCCGCGTGCGATGAGCGCGGCGGCGCGCGGCGTCGCTGGCAGCGTGCCTCACGGCGCCGGCCGTGGCGCGGCGGTGATCATCGAGGGCATACGCAAGTCGTTCGAGGGCGGGCGGATCCGGGCGCTCGAGGAGATCTCGCTGCGGGTCGAGTCGGGCGAGATCGTGGCGCTCACCGGCCCGTCCGGCTGCGGCAAGAGCACGCTCCTGAACATGGTGGGCGCGCTCGACCGGCCCGATGCCGGCCGGATCCAGGTCGGGGACGTGGAGGTGACCGCCCTGCGCGACCCCGTCGAGTACCGGGCAACCACGATCGGCTTTGTCTTCCAGTTCCACCACCTCATCCCCACGCTGACGGCGCTCGAGAACGTGCAGCTGCCGCTGCTGGGCCGTGGCATCGCGCGCGCTGAGCGGGTACGCCGGGCGCGCGAGCTCGTCGCCGAGGTCGGGCTGGCCGATCGCGAGCGCTCTTCGCCCGCCACGCTCTCGGGCGGCGAGCGTCAGCGGATCGCGCTGGCGCGGGCGCTCGCCCTCGACCCGCCGCTGCTGCTGGCCGACGAGCCGACCGGCGCCCTCGACTCGGCCACCGGCGCCCAGATCGTGGCGCTGCTGCAGCGGGTGCGCGCCGCACGCGGCACGACGATCCTGCTGGTCACGAATGACGACCGCGTCGCGCTCGAGGCCGACCGCATCGTCCGGCTCCGCGACGGCCGCTCCGAGGAGGCCGCCGTCACACGAAACGTAGAGCGTCGATCGGCCGAAGCCTGAGCGCGATCCACGTCGGGTAGATCGCTCCGAACACGGCGACACCGAGCGCGAAGGCAAGCCCCCACGCGAACACGCCCGGGGTGAAGTCGGCGCTGGCGAGGCTCGACAGCCGGCTCCCGCTGGTGAACGCTTCGGCGCCCAGGTACCCGAGCCCGAGCCCCACCGCCAGCGCCAGCAGCCCGATCGCGACGGTCTCGCCCAGGATCAGCAGCGCGATCGTGCGGCCCCGCCAGCCGATGGCGCGCAGCACGCCAATCTCGCGGAAGCGCTCGAACACCGACATCGCCATCGTGTTCGTGACTGCCACGCCGCCGATGATCAGCGCGACCAGCGAGAACACCCAGCCGGCGCTGAGGATCAGCCGGCTCGACGTGTCGACCTTGACCGCCTGCCCCGGCTCGGTGATCGCGACGAGGCCGTCGTAGCGACGCTCGAGCGCCTTCGCCACGGCCGCGGGCTTCGATCCGAGCCGGACCTCGACCGCGACCGTCGTCACCTCGCCGGGTCGCTCGGCGATGGCCTGCGCGACC
>JANXXF010000386.1 GCA_025350775.1 Actinomycetes bacterium | reverse complement strand
AGCAGGGTGCCGGCAGGCAGCACCTTGACCGCGAACAGGCCCATGCCGTGGAGGCCGGCCGCGGTGGCGCCGCCACCCGTCGCCGCGCCGGAGATGCGTTGGAGAATCGGCACCCAGGTGCTCGAGCTGCCGAGCTCGTTGCCGGCGAGGAGATCGGAGGCGGGCACGGTGACGCCCGCAATGCCCGCGAGCTGAAGCTTGACGTCGGCAGCGCTCTTGAAGAGATCGGCCCAGACGACATCGGCTGCGACCAGCCGTTGCGCCTGCACGGCCAGCTTGCGCGCTGTCTCGGCACTGTCCTTGGCCGCCGCGGAGGTACGGAAGACGTCGGCGAGGCCCTTGAGGCCGGCGACACGGAGCCGGAGCGCCTCGAGCAGCCTGGCGTGCTGATCTGCAAGCGACTTCGGCGCTGTTATCGCCTGTGCGCTTGCGACTCGCTGCTGCTCCTGCTGAGCGAGGTTGCGTATCTTCGGGTCGAGCTCGGCCGCCTTGATGCCCGCGGTGTTGAGCGCCGCCAGCAGCTGCTTGCCGACCTTCTGCGAACCCGAGCCGAGGACGCTCGCCTTGGCCATGTAGTTGCGGTACGCGGTGGCCTTGCTCGTGCCGCCGCAGCTCGACACCCAGAGCACAAGCAGGACGACGATCAGGATCGCGAAGCCGACAAGGCCCAGGAGTCGCAGCAGTGGTGTCGTGGGGGCGCCCCGCCGGGGCGCCTTGCCCTGCTTGGCCGCGCTGTCGCGGAAGCCCCGCTCGCTCGGCTGAGCCTCCCGGGTCTCGGGCTCGGCAAAGAAGTCGAACTCGATATCGTCGTCGTCGCGTGCCATGGTGCTCCGGGAGGGCACGCCCACTCTACCGCTTTTCCACCCGTGTACGAGCGCCGCTCAGAATGAGGGTCGCTACCCCGGGGTTCTCGAAGCGGGCGGATGGGCCGGCCCGCGCACAGGCCAGGCTGGCCGCCTGGACAAGCGTCGGGCACGACACCCGCAACGCCCCGAGGACAGCTCGCGGAGCGGGCTCCGGTTCGCTTCAGGCTCCGAGAGGTCGGAGTACGACGCTCATTTCGAACCGAGCTCTGAAGGAGTTCCCGCCCCGTCGTCCAACCCAGTCCTGGAGATGGGAGCCGCGGCCGAAGCACTCGCACCGACAAACCTGGTGCTGGGCGCCTACCGGCCGCTGCGCCCGCTGGGCAGCGGCGGCTCCGGCTCGGTGTGGCTGGCGCGGCACGAGCCGACCGGTCGCGAGGTTGCGCTCAAGATGGTCGCGCGCGAGGGGAAGGCCGGCGAGCGTGCCGAGCGCGAGGCCCGGGCAGCCGCCCAGCTCCGGCACCCCCACGTGATCCGGGCGTACGCCCTGGGACGCGACGCCGGCCACGTCTACATCGCGTACGAGTATGTTCCGGGCCGCACGCTGCGCGACGTCATCCGCTCCGGACAGCTCCGCGACGGCGAGGCGATCGAGGCGGCCGCGCAGATCCTCGACGCGCTCGCGTACGCCCACGGCCGCGGCATCGTCCACCGCGACGTCAAGCCGTCCAACATCCTGATGGCCGAGAGCCAGGGCGTGAACGCCAAGCTCCTCGACTTCGGCCTGGCGCTCGTCGCCGAGGAGGAGACGCTGACCGCGCAGGGCGACGTCCCGGGCACGCTCGCATACATCTCGCCGGAGCGGCTGCGCGGCGCGAAGGGCGGCCCGCCCGCCGACGTCTGGGCGATCGGCGTCCTCCTCTGGGAGGCGCTTGCCGGCCAGCACCCGTTCTGGAACGGCTCGCTGCTCGAGACGGCCCGTGGCATCAGGATCGGCGCCGAGCCGCTCGCCGGCCAGCGCCCCGACCTGCCGAAGCAGCTGCTCGGCCTCGTCGACCGCGCCCTCTCCCTCGACCCTGCCGAGCGGCCGTCGGCCGAGGTGCTCGCAGCCGCGCTGCGCGACGCACCCCGCCGCCGCGTCGCCGACCGTTCCCGCAAACAGGCGCGCGCGCGCGAGCGCGTCGCCCGCGTCACCCGGGCCGTGCGTTCCGACCGGCCCGAGCGGAAGCGCCGCCCGGCCGAGCCCCGCCACGGCGGAGGCGGCAGTGGCCCCACGGAAGGCGATAGCAGGATCACGAAAGGCGCCGGCAGCGCCAATCGCCTCCTCCCCGCGGGCCTCGCAGCCGCATTCGCGGCGTGGGCGGCCACCACGATCCCCTTCTTTCCGACCGGCGGCGCTCCCCTGCTGGCGCTGGCCGCCGGCCTGCTCGGCCTGGTGTCGCCGACGGGGGCGCTGGCTCTGGCGCTCGCCGTGCCGATCCTGCCGCTCGGCAACATCTCCCTGGCGGCAGGCCTGGTGTGGGCCGCGCTCGCTGCGGTCTGGCTGGTCGCATTCCGCAGGCGCCCCGCCGACGGGTTGCTGCTGGCCCTCGCGCCCGTGCTCGGCGCGCTGTCGCTGCTGGGGCTCGCCCCACTCGCCGTCGCGCATGTGCGGTCGCTACCGCGCCGCGCCCTCCTCGGCGGCGGCATCGTCCTGTTCGGCGTGCTGGCGAACGGCCTCGCGGGCCGCGCCCTGCCGTTCGGCGCCTCAGCGCCCGGCGCGCTCGGCATCGCGGGCAGCGAGCATCCGGCCGCCGTCGTCCGAGCGCTGGTGCAGATGCTGCAGCACAGGCCCGAGCTCGCCATTGAGGCCGTCGTGCTCGCCGCCGCCGCAGCGCTGCTGCCACTCGTGCGCACCCGCTCGCGCTGGTCGCTCGCCGGCTTCGGCGCGCTGCTGGCCACCCTCACCGTCGTCCCCAGCCACGGCCTGGCCGCCGTACCGCTCGTCGTCTCGGCCGCGCTGACCTGCGCTGCCCTCGCGGCTCCACGCGTCCGGTGGCGCCGTGTGCGCGAGCGCGCCGTGGCCCTCGGTCGGGGCCCCCAGCTAGACTCGTGAGGGCCTTCAAAGGCTTTCCATGAGCGTCCTCCGGACCATCGAACAGAAGATCGAGGGCCTCTTCGAGGGGGTCTTCGGTCGCGCCTTTCGAACGCACGTCCAGCCCGTCGAGCTCGCCCGCAAGCTGACCAAGGAGATGGACGACCACCGGATGGTCTCCGTCTCGCGCACGTACGCGCCCAATGAGTTCACGCTCTTCCTGAGCACCGGTGACCGCACGCAGTTCGCCGACTACGAGCCGTCGCTCGTCCTCGAGCTGCAGGACTTCCTGGGCGAGCACGCGCGCCGCGAAGGCTACGTGCTGCTCTCGCCGCCGACGGTGACGATCGACACCGACAAGGATCTGCCGCTCGGCCATTTCGGCATCGCCACGCGGATGGTGCAGACTGCGCGCGCAGAGCGGCCGCGCCGCGGTGCCGAGCCGGTGCTGCCGCCGCCGATCCCGGAGTTGGCGAGCGACGAGCCCGTCGTGGCCGACGACGGCTTGCCGCTGGTGCCGGCTGCGCCGCCGCTCGACCTGCGCGCCGTCAAGCCGGCCGTCAGCGCAGCTCACGCGGTCGTGCCGCCGCCCGCTCCCGCCGTTCCGTCGGTCGTAGTCCCGCCCGGACGCGCCAAGCCGACCTTGCCCGGCGCCCAGCTAGAGACGATGATCTACGTCCCGCCCGCCGCCGAGGAGCCCGCGCCACCGGTCGACCCCGAGTTCGAGCCGCTGCCCGCGGTCGTCGCGGCGCTCGTCAGCGCGGCCGGACGCCAGCCGCTGGTGAAACCGGCCTCGGTGCTCGGGCGCTCGCGCGAGTGCGACATCGTCGTGGCCGACCACAACGTCTCGCGCCAGCACGCGGAGATCCGCCTGGAGGACGGCATCCACTGGCTGGTCGATCTCGACTCGACGAACGGGACGCTCGTCAACGGCAAGAAGGTGAAACGCGTGAAGCTCGAGACCGGCGACCGGATCGAGGTCGGCTCGACCGAGCTCGTCTTCGAGCGGACGGAGCGGTGATCGTCGGCTCCGCGATGGTCGAGAGCGTTCTGCTCGTCCTCAAGGTCGCGTTCCTCGTCCTGCTCTACCTCGTCATCTGGCGCATCCTGCGCGCCGCGTCGCGCGAGGTACGGATCGGCGGCGGCGCCGGGCAGGAGAGCATGATCCTCTCGCCCCAGCAGGCGCGGCGGCTGCTCGTCAACGCGACGCTGCTGCCTGCCGGCAAGCTCGTCGTGATGGACAGCCCGACGCTCGAGCCCGGCTCGCTGCGCTCGATCGGCAACGTGCCGATGACCATCGGCCGCGCCAACGAGAACGACCTCGTGCTCCCCGGCGACCAGTTCGCCTCGACGCTCCACGCGCGGCTCGACCCGCGGCCCGACGGCGTCTGGCTCGAGGACGTCGGCTCGACGAACGGAACGTTCGTAAACAGCGTGCTGCTCACGGGGGCCGTGCGCCTCGAGGCGGGTGATCTCGTGCGTGTCGGCGAGACGGAGTTCCGCTTCGAGCCATGAGACTCGGTCCCAGCGCAGCGCTCTCCGACGCCGGCCACCGTCGGCGCCGCAACGAGGACTCGTTCGTTCGCGAGCCGCCGTTGTTCGCCGTTGCCGACGGCATGGGCGGCGCGCTCGCCGGCGAGATCGCGTCGCGGCTTGCAGTCACGGCGCTCGAGGAGGCGTTGCACTCCGGCCCGCCGATCGACCTCGTTGCGGCCATCCGCGAGGGCAACCGGCGGATTCAAGAGCGCTCGCTGGCTGACCCTGCCGCGGCCGGCATGGGCACCACAGTCACGGCGGTGCTCGTCAGCGAGGGGACGCTGTCGATCGGCCATGTCGGCGACTCGCGCGCCTACCGGCTGCGCGGCGACAGGCTCGAGCAGCTCACGCCCGACCACTCCCTCGTGGCCGAGCTCGTCCGCACCGGCCAGCTCACGCCCGAGGAGGCGGAGGGTCACCCGCAGCGGGCCGTGATCACCCGGGCGCTCGGCACCGACGCCAACGTCGAGGTCGACCGCTTCGAGGTGGCGGCAGAGGTGGGCGACGTCTACCTGCTGTGCTCGGACGGCCTCACCACCATGGTCGGCGACGCGGACGTGCGCTCGATCCTGCTCCGCAAACGCACCAGCCTCGAGGCGGCGGTGCGCGCGCTCGTCGCCGCCGCGAACGCCGCCGGCGGCGAGGACAACATCACCTGCGTCTGCTTCGAGATCGTCGCCGGGCCGTCGCCGGCCGAGGAGACCGGCGAGCTCCCGCTGCCGCCCGCAGCGGCAACGATGCTCCTGCCCGCCGAGCAGGCGGCGACGGGCTGGAACGACGCGGCGCCCACGGACGCCGAGCAGACGATCGTCGCAGCGCCGACCACACCGGCGCGGACCGTGCCAACGGCGCCACCCACCGAGCCGCCGCTCGTGACGCGCCGTCACCGCCGCCACCGGAAGCTGCCCTACCTCGTCGGGTTTCTCGTCCTGCTCGCAGTGGCCGTGGCCGCCGGCCTCGCCATGCTGTCACGCGCCCACTTCGTCGGTGCCGACAGCCACGGCCGGGTCGGCGTGTACCAAGGCGTGCCGTGGGAGCTCCCGGGCCGCATCCACCTCTACCGGCCCGTCTACGTCAGCCCGGTGCTGGCCGTGCAGCTCTCCCAGCCGGAGCGGCTGCGCCTGTTCGACCACGGCCTCCACTCGAAGCAGCTCGCGCTCTCCGCCGTTCGGGTCTTCGAGCGCGAGCTCGTGAGGTGACCTGCCCGTGAGCCATCGCAACCGCGAGCTGCTGACCCTGCTCGCCGTCGCCCTGATCACGGGTGTCGGCTTCACGAGCGTCTACATCGCCCGCCAGTCCGAGATCTCGGCCGGCTCGCTCGGCTACGCCGTCTTCTTCATCGCCGTGTACGCGGTCGCCCACCTCGCGGCCCGCTTCGCGACACCCAACGCCGACCCGTACCTGGTACCGATCGCCGGCCTGCTGGCCGCCGTCGGCGTCACCGAGATCTACCGCCTCCGACCCGCGGATGCGCTGCGCCAGAGCATCTGGATCGTGATCGCAGTCGCCCTCTTCACCGTCACGCTCTGGGCATTCCGCAAGGACTACCGGCGGCTCGAGAGCTACAAGTACCTGATCGGGCTCGGCTCGATCGCGCTGCTGCTGCTGCCCGTGCTACCCGTGGTCGGCACGACAATCAACGGCGCGCGCCTCTGGATCCGGCTCGGGCCGTTCCAGTTCCAGCCGGGCGAGATCGCGAAGATCATGCTGATCGTCTTTCTGGCCGCGTACCTACGCGAGAAGCGCGAGGTGCTCGCCCAGGGCCGGCTCAAGGACTTCGGGCCGCTGCTGGCGATCTGGGGCGTCGCGATGCTGACTTTGCTCGCCACGAACGACCTCGGCAGCGCGCTGCTGTACTTCGGGATCTTCCTGGCGATGCTGTACGCGGCCACCGGGCGCTCGCTGTTCGTGGCACTCGGCCTCGTCCTGTTCGCCGCCGGCAGCTACGGCGCCTACAGGTACGTCACCCACGTGCGCGAGCGCATCACAATCTGGCTGCACCCGTGGACCGACCAGCCGGTGCCCTGCGCGTTGAACGGCAAGCTCGAGCTGCGCCAGGACTGCGCGAGCTACCAGCTCGTCAAGTCCCTCTACTCGATCGCGCACGGCCAGGTGGGCGGCACCGGCCTCGGCAAGGGCACGTTCACCAACGCCGGCGGCGGCGAGCTGATCCCCTTCCTCAAAACGGACTTCATCTACTCCGCGCTCGCGCAGGAGCTCGGCCTGATCGGCGTGGCCGCGTTGCTCCTCGTCTACATGCTGTTTGTGCTGCGCGGCTTCCGCATCGCGCACATGGCGCAGGACGGCTTCTCCAAGCTGCTCGCGGTCGGCCTCACCTTCGGCTTCGCGCTGCAGACGTTCATCATCCTGGGCGGCGTCGTCCGGGTGATCCCGTTGACGGGCATCACGTTGCCCTTCGTCTCGTACGGCGGCTCCAGCGTCGTCGCCAACTTCGTGCTCGTGGGCGGCCTCCTGCTCGTCTCGCACCGGGCGAACTCGCGCGCATGAACCGCTCGATCACCCGTGTCGCCGTCGTCGCGTTGCTGCTGTTGGCCGCGGTCGTCGCAGCCACCACCTACTGGCAGACGTGGGCGATCGGCGGCCTCAACGACCGGCAGGACAACGCGATCCAGCGGATCGCGCAGCTCACCGTCGAGCGCGGCCGCATCATCGCAGGCGACGGCCATACCGTGATGGCGACGAACGTCGCCAAGAAGATCGGCGACCAGACGCTCTACTTGCGCACCTACCCCACGGGGCGACTGCTCTCCAGCGTGATCGGCTACTCGACGCAGGCGCGGTCGCGCACAGGCCTCGAACGCTCGCAGA
>JANXXF010000367.1 GCA_025350775.1 Actinomycetes bacterium | reverse complement strand
CGAATAACATCTGCATCGTTCCAGGCGGCAAGCCCATCATCTTCTTCCCCATGTTGGCATTGCTCGAACCCGGCGATGAAGTGATCTATCCCAACCCTGGCTTTCCCATCTACGAATCCATGGTCCGCTTCCTGGACGGCGTTCCCGTGCCCGTACCGCTGGTGGAATCGCGCGGCTTCTCCTTCGATCTGGACGTGCTGAAATCAAAGCTCACGGACAAAACGAAGATGTTGATTCTCAACTCGCCGCAGAACCCCACCGGCGGCGTGCTCTCGGCCGAGGACTGCGCCGCCGCCGCCCGGCTGATCGCGGGCACGCGGGCCTGGGTGCTCTCGGACGAGGTGTACGGGCGGATGCTCTACGAGGGCGACTTTGCGACGGTCGCGACCGACCCGGAGCTGCTCGAGCGCACGGTCATCCTCGACGGCTTTTCGAAGACGTATGCGATGACCGGCTGGCGCTGCGGCTTCGCGGCGGTGCCGCCCGCGCTCGTCGACCCGCTCACCCGCTTCTTCGTCAACTCGACCTCCTGCGTGCCGCCGTTCATCCAGCTCGCCGGCGTCGCCGCGCTGACCGGCCCGCAGGACGAGCCGCTGGCGATGGTCGAGGAGTTCCGTCGCCGCCGCGACCTCGTCGTGGACGGGCTGAACGCGCTGCCCGGCGTCACCTGCCGACGCCCGCGCGGCGCCTTCTACGTCTTCCCCAACGTCGCCGGCACGGGAATCCCGGCGGACGACCTGGCCCGCCGCCTGCTCGACGAGTCCGGCGTCGCCGTGCTCGCGGGCTCCGCGTTCGGCACGGTCGGCAAGGACAACCTGCGGCTCTCGTACGCGAACTCCCAGGAGAACCTGCACGAGGCACTACGTCGGATGAAGGAGTTCCTCTCGTGAAGAACCGTGAGCCGGAGCGGATGACCGCTACCCAGAAGGCCGCCCTCGACGCCGAGCTGGCCGACATGGAGGGGCCGAAGCGCCAGGGCATCATCGATGCGATCGCGGTCGCGCGTGGCTTCGGCGACCTCTCCGAGAACTTCGAGTACCACGCTGCCAAGCACGAGGGCGGCATGCTGGAGGGCCGGATCCAGAACCTGCGCGAGCGGCTGCGCGAGGTCGTCATCGTCGACGGCGAGGCGGCCGCGGCGAGCGGCCGGATCGAGGTGGGCGCGCACGTCGTCATCGAGGACGAGGACGGCGGGGAGCTGAGCGTCGAGATCTCGGCGGTCGGCGGCAGCGGCACCGTGTCGCCGACGTCGCCGCTCGGCCTGGCGCTGGTCGGCGCGAAGGTCGGCGACAGCGTCCGGATCGCAGCGCCCAAGCGCACCTGGACGGCCACCGTCATCTCGTTCAGGTACCCCTGATGGAGCTCGAGCGGCGGGTCGCGCGCCTCGAGGCGATCGAGGCGATCAAGCAGCTGAAGACCGTCTACGCCGAGGCGTGCGACGACGACTACGACCCCGTCAAGATGTTCCCGCTGTTCTGCACGGACGCCGTCTGGGAGGCGCCGGGCGCATTCGGCCGCTTCGACGGCCGCGACGCGATCTGCGAGTTCTTCGGCGGCGTGTCGGCGCCGATCTCGTGGGCGCTGCACTACACCGACGCGCCCCTGATCGAGGTTGCCGACGACCTCCTGAGCGCGACCGCCGACTGGTACATCTTCATGCCCGCCACGATCGACGACGCGCCGATCTGGCTGATGGCCACCTACAGCGACCGCTACCGCGTGGAGGACGGCGCCTGGAAGTTCGCGCACGTCGCGGTCGACATCCAGCGACTCACACCGTTCGCGGACGGCTGGGTCAAGACGCCGCACATCGGCGCCTGAGCGAAAGGAGAGCTTGCGATGAACATCGAGCACAGAGTGTCGATCCTCGAGGCAGTCGAGGAGATCAAGGGCCTGAAGGCCGCCTACGCGAAGGTCTGCGACACGGGCTACAAGTCGGCGGGCTTCTTCCCGATGTTCACCGAGGACGCGCTGTGGGTGGACGAGACCGGCCGCTTCGGCCGCCACGAGGGACGCAAGGCGATCGGCGAGTTTTTCGACGGTGCGTCGGGCTCGATCAGCTGGGCGCTGCACTACATGATCGCGCCGAAGATCACGGTCGACGACGACCTCGTGAACGCCGAGGGCACCTGGTACCTGTGGCAGCCGTGCACGATCGACGGCACCCCCGTGTGGCTGACCGGCACCTACTTCGACCGCTACCGCAAGGAAGCCGGCGCCGACGGGGCAGCGGTGTGGAAGTTCTCGGAGGTACACCTGTCGGTGCAGACGATCTCGCCGTTCGACGAGGGCTGGGTCAAGCGGCCGTTCCTCGGCGACTGACCGTCCGCCTGTGAGCCACTAGCGCCTCCGTCAAACCCGGGATGGCTCACCGAAGAGTTCGAGACCGACTCACCAAGCAGCTTCTCGACGCCCTCGTGAATGTCTCGCACTCGAAGCTCGCAGCCGGCCTGCTCGAGACCCGCAACGATCGCGTCACGAACTGTCCCGAACTTCCGCGTGCCAACCGATGCGACGCCACCCGCCGAGGAATGCCGACGGGTCACTTGCTTCCAATCGCGAGCCGTGAGACGCTGGAAGAGGGTCGTCAGGTCGTGGTTTGAACGACGACCAATCAGGACCACTTTCGTCTCGGTGCTTCACACGCCGGTAGCAGATAGCGCGACTGCGATCTCCGAGGCGACGCTGAGAATGAGGTTGTCGTCGGTGATGAGCTTGATCGCCTCCAGCTCCGCGAGCGCGACGTACGTCGCGTCGTAGGCGGTGAGGCCCCGCGCCGTCCAGCGGGCGACGCTGCTGAGCTCAGGTTCCTTGAACTCGAAACCCAAACTGTCCAGAGCAGTCGCGAGTTCGGTCAGAGCTGGTTCAGCCCAGCTCCAGTGCCGCCCTGCGACGTTCACGATCTCGAGCCGGAGCAGTGGCGGCACCACCACGAGCAACTGTCCGGCTTCGAACGCGACCCGCAGCGAACGAGCCTCCACAATGTGACGCTCGCCCTCGTCGCGAAACCACTTCAGCACGACGGAAGCGTCGAGGACGACAGATGTCACCTAGCGTCGCGCTCGGCTCGAACTGCCGCGGTCGAGTCGCCAACCGGACTCTGCGCGAAGAGCTGATCGAGACGAGCGAGGGCGCGACGGGACTCCGGCGCCGCGCCGGGGCCGCGCACACGCTGTTCGTCCTGTTCCGCCAACTGCGCGAGGTACGCGCTGCGCGAGAGGCCGCGAGACTTAGCGATCCGATCGATCCGTCGCAGTAGCGCGTCGTTGAGGGAGACGAGCACCTTGGCCATCGCTCTAGGATATCCGAGATATCCGACGCGTCAACCGGACGAGAGAACGACGCCAATGCTGCGCCTTCGCGGAGATGTCCTGCGTGTCCGCCTTGCACATACTGCTCAGCCTGGATCCACCGTTTTTCGCGGGCGCCGCATCTCGTCCGGGCTGCCAGACCGCACCCCGGCGCGGTTTCGGCCTCCGCCTACGGCGGCGGGGCCTGCACCCGGCCGGTGCGCTCCGCGCTGAAGCCTCCGGAACGGGCCACCGGCCCGCCCCGCACGGCCCCAGCGCGTCCTGACAGCCCAGACGAGCGCCCCGCGATCACGAAAAACGGTGGATCCAGGCTCATAGGCCCGTGCGACCTTTGGCGGCCGCGGCCGTCGCCGCCCGGTTTTCGTCGTAGGCGTGCTTGAGGTACCAGTCGGCGATCTCGTCGCCCGTGGTCTTCCAGACGCCGTCGTGGCTGCAGATGTACTCGAGCGCCTTGACCAGGTACTTGTGCCGGAACGGCTGGCTGATGATGAAGGGGTGCAGCGCCAGGCACATCACCCGCCCGCTGGTGGCGCCTTCCTCGTAGAGCTGGTCGAACTGGTCGACGACGATCTGGTAGTACTCCTCGCCGCTGAAGCTCTTGCCGACGAAGAGCGGGATGTCGTTGACCTCGATCGAGTACGGCACCGAGATCATCGGGCCGGCCTTGAGGTCGAGCGGGAACGGCTGGTCGTCAGCGCACCAGTCGCAGACGTACGTGAGGCCGAGCTCGGCGAGGATCTCCGGGGTGTGCAGCGTCTCGGTCAGGGCGGGCCCGAGCCAGCCGCGCGGGCGCGTCCCGGTCGCGCGCTCGATCGTGTCGACGACGTCGGTCAGGTACGCCCGCTCCTCGTCGGGCGTCATGAAGGCCTGGAACGTCGAGTTGTTCTTGCCGTGGGCCAGCCACGCCCAGTTGCGGCGCACGCCCGCCTCGACGATCTGCGGATAGCGGCTGCACACGTCCGCGTTGAGCGCGACGCTCGCGCGCAGGCCGAGGCGGTCGAAGGCGTCGATCATCCGCCAGATCCCCACCCGCACGCCGTAGTCGCGCCAGCCGTAGTTGAGCGGGTCGGGCACGAGCGTGGCGGTGCCGGCGAAGAGGCTCGTCGACGGCTTGTCGACCTCGTAGTGCTCGACGTTGACGCCGAGCCAGAAGGCAAGCCGCTTGCCGTCCGGCCATTCGAGCTTGGGGCGGTCGACGATCGGCGAGTAGGCGTAAAGCTCATTGTCCATGCGGGCCTCCGGAAAGGGGATTCTGATGCGTTGTGAGCCGACCCTCTCAGATTCGACGGGCTAGAGGCTTGATGTGGATTAGCGCGGCCGCGACTGCCGCCCCTGGCGCGGCGCCATGCCGCCCCGTCGTTCCTCGCCCAGGCCCCGGGCCTGGCCTGCGGGCGCCGTGACGCCCTGGCTTGGCCCGGGGGACGGCCCCGCTGGGGGCGCTAATCCACATCAAGCCTCTAGAGAAAGCGCGGCCCGGGCGGCACGCCGCTCGCTGCACGATCGACGAGCGCCCGCCAGACGAGCTCCTCGTTGAAGCGGCTCCCCAGGTCGGGCAGCTCCGCCAGGTCCTCCGGCGAGACGTCCGGCGGCGAGGCGCCGAGCCGCGCGAGCGCGACCGTGGCCGAGAGCAGGACGTTGAGGTTGACCGCGCGCACGGTTGCCTGCTCGACCGAGTCGCCGGCCGTCGTGATGCCGTGCCCGACGAGCAGGCAGACGCTGTGGTCGCCCATCGCCGAGATCATCTCGGCGGCCAGCTCGGAGCGGGTGATCAGCACCGGGCGCGGGTACTCCGGCACTCCGTCCAGGGCGAGGCGCATGGCCGGGATGTTGAACGCGCCGAAGACCGGCCGCGGCGTGAGGCCGGCCAGCCCGCAGAGCAGCGCCGCAGGCGGATGGGCATGCACGACGGCCTCGACCTCCGGCCGCGCGCGATACAGCTCGACGTGGATCGGCAGCTCGGACGGCACCTTCCAGCCGCCGCTCAGCTCGTCCCCCTGCCCGTCGAAGTCGACGAGGCGGATGTCGTCCGGCCGGGTGGCGTGCAGGCCGCGCTCCTCGGGGCCGCGGCAGCGCACAAGCAGGTGGCCGTCGTCGACGCGGGCGGAGACGTGGCCGAGGATCCCCTCGACGAGGCCCTCGTGTGCGAGCACCCGGCAGGCGGTGGCGACGCTGTCACGCAGGGCATCGTGCTCCGGGTCGCGCAGGGCGTTGAGCCGGGTCGCCATCAGCGTGCCCCGAGCCCGCCGTCCGAGCGGACGATCTCGCCGGTGATGCCGACGGCCCGATCGGAGGCGAGAAACACGTAGGCGCCGGCGTGATCGCCTGGCCGGAGGGCGACCTGGAGCGGCGTGCGGGCGCGGAGCTGCTCCTCGCGGCCCGGACGCGCGTCGAGCACGGTCTCGAACTGGTCGAGGCTCCGCAGGCCGCGGAGATCCGTCTGCACCGTCCCGCCGGGGGCGACGCCGTTGACGCGCACCTCCGGTGCCAGCTCGTGGGCGAGCTGGAGCAGGAGGCCGCGCAGCGCGAACTTCGAGGCGACGTAGAGCGGGCCGCCACGGCCGGCGTAGAAGCTCGAGCTGGAGAGCGTCAGCACGACGCTGCCGCCGGCCTCGCGCAGCGCCGGCAGCGCGGCGCGCACCGCGAGCATGGCGCTCTTGACGTTGACAGCGAACGTCTCCGCGTACGCCGCGTCGAAGCGGTTGTCCGGGATGTCGGCGAGCGGCGTGTAGAGATCGAAGATGCCGACGAACGTGGCGAGGGTGTCGAGCCGCCCGAATCGCTCGCGGGTCGCCGCCACGGCCTTCGCGTTGTCACTCGCCATGGTGGCGTCGCCCTCGACGACGACCACAGCAGGCAGCGAGGCCCGGAGCTCCTCGCACTTGGCCGGGCTCAGCTCCAGCACGCCCACCTGTGCCCCTTCGGCGAGGAAGGCGTCGACGACGGCTCGCCCGATGCCGGAGCCGCCGCCGCTAAGCAGCGCCACCTTGCCGGCGAGCCAGCCCTGGCCGCTCACTCCGCTTCGGGCTCGGGGCCGTGGGGGGTCTGCAGGAAGCCGGAGAAGGTCTCCGGCGTCTGCCAGGTGAGGGTTTCCAGCTCCATGGGGCACAGCCGGATGCCACGGCCCAGCCGCGGCGAGGTGATTTCCAGGCGCATGCCGTTGCGAGTGTGCACGGTGCGCACCTTGACGAACGCGAACTCGTTCGCGATCTCGACGTACTCGCCGGCGGCGAGGTCGCCCGACTCAGGCTCGGCTGGGTCGGCGCTCACAGGAACACCGCCAGGTTCTGGGTGCGCAGCACCGACTCGTCGACGGCGATGAGCCGCCTGGCGATCTGGAAGCGGGTGCCGGCGCGGCGTAGCACGTCGGTGCGCTCGGCCGAGACCCAGTCGGGCTCGCGGACGTCGCCGCGGCTGCGGAAGAGCAGCAGGTAGCTCTTGACGATCACGTCGTCGCCGTCGGCAGCCGTCCAAGCCCGGACGTTCGAGACGAAGCGACGGGTGCGCGACGGCGGATCCTCTGTCCAGGCGTGGTCGGTCTCGAACCGGTGGACGCGCTTCTCGAGCGAGTAGCGGTCCTCGTGGAAGTGATCGGCCCCGTCGAGGAGGCTGTCGGCCAGCGTGTGCGCCGCGGTCACGCGGATCGGCATGCGGTAGGCGATGTCCTCGGTGAGCAGGTCAAGCCAGGCGCGGAAGCGGCCGTTGTCGAGAGCCTCCGCCTCCTCGTAGAGGAACATCGTCACCTCGTGGTGCAGCTCAAGCGTGACGCGAGCCAGGCCCTCGGTGCTCGTGAGCGGCGCGGACCTCATCGCGCACTGCCGTTCGAGCCGCTGCCGCCGGTGTCCAGCATCCACTCGCCCCAACGGCGCAGCACCTCCCGCTGGTTGTACTCGCCGTAGCCGGTGAACGCACGGCCAGGCCCGGGCCAATCGGCGATCGGCTCGTGCAGGAACGAGCCGTCGCGCGCCAGGCCCATCCGCCCGTTGAGCAGGATGCGCTGCGCGAACTGCCCCTTGGCGACGGCCGTCAGCGAGGTGAAGTTCTCGACGTCGTCCTGCTCGAACATGCCCGACGAGCCGAAGCACATGAGGTACGACTTGTACGACAGCTCCTTGAACCAGGCGGGCGCCAGCTTGTCGACGGCGAACCACGAGATCACCTCTGTCCTCGTCGCGCTGATCGGCTGCCACAGGCGGATCGAGATGAAGGGCACGACCTGCCCCTCGGCGTTCACCACGGGCCAGTTGTGGACGAGGCTGAGGTTCGGCACTAGGGTGGCGGCCGAGACCATGAAGGGCCCGTCCGAAATGAGTGCCCGCTGCGCGGTCGTCCAGCGGGCGCGCATGCGCTCGATCATCTCCGGCGGGTAGCCGACGTACGCCAGGTTCGCGGCGAAGTCGCGCTCGGGCAGCTTGTACGAGGTGCCGCCGCCGCCGCCCGCGAAGTACAGCGCGCCCTCCTTGCGCTTGTTCGCCTTCGGCTCGCGGAAGAGCCCGATCTCGACGACGCTCGCGTGCGTGTGCGGGGTGTGGTAGCTGTCCCCCGAGAAGTTCTCGGCGCCGATCTTCCAGTTCGCGTCGACGATCCAGCGCTGAGGGCCGCGCACCTCGACGCCGGCCTCGCTCTGGTTGACGTAGAAGTCGAGGAAGTAGTCGAAGCCACCCATGTGCTCCTCGAGCGGCGGCGCGTTCTCGTCGAGCGAGGCGAAGATCAGGCCGCGGTGAATGGCAAGCCTGGGCGCCGGCATCAGGGCCATCTCCTTCCGCGACAGGTTGGCATCGCCGCCGAAGGCGTCCTCGTGGAACGGCAGCCCCACCAGTTCGCCGGTGTTCTTGTACGTCCAGGCGTGGTACGGGCAGCGAAAGTGGGAGGCGTTGCCGAGCTCGGCGCGGCAGACCTGCATGCCGCGATGGAGGCAGACGTTGGCGAGCACCCGCACCTCGCCGTGCTCGTCGCGGACGACGATGAACGAGTCCTCGACGATGCGGCGCACCACGTAGTCACCCGGCTCCGGGATCTCCGACTCGTGCGCCAGGTACATCCAGCTGCGCCCGAAGATCCGCTCCCGCTCGAGACGGAAGATCTCCTCGTCGGAGTAGATCGCCGGCGGGATCATCCCATCGTTCACAGCCTTCACGATGCTTTCCAGATTCACTGGGACTCCCTCATTCGCCGGCGCAACGGCACCGTTCGAACACACCGTACAACGTCGCCGCCAGCCGGGGCTCCGGAACTGCAGCTCCGGTCGTGATTGGACTATCTCGCGCCGCTGGCGTAGCGTCCGTCGCATGCGCTCGTGGATTAAGCGATGACCGCGGGCGGGGCGGTCTCGGCCGCGGAGGCCGTCGCGCTGATCCGGACGGGCGACACGGTGATGGTCGGCGGCTTCGGCCTCGTCGGTGCACCGCTGACGCTGATCGACGCGCTCGTCGAGGAGTCGGACGCGACCGACCTGACGATCGTCTCCAACAACATCGGCGAGCCGGGCAAGGGGCTCGGCAAGCTGCTGCGCCAGGGGCGCATCCGGTGCGGCATCGCCTCTTTCTTCACATCCAATCCCGAGGCGGTGGCAGCCGTCAACGCCGGGCAGCTGGAGGCGAAGCTGCTTCCGCAGGGCACCTTCGCCGAGGCGATCAGGGCCGGTGGCGCCGGCATCGGCGGCTTCTACGTGCCCGTGGGCGCGGGCACGCTGCTCGCCGAGGGCAAGGAGACGCGCCTGATCGACGATGTCCCGCACGTGCTGGAGTGGCCGCTCCGCGCCGACGTGGCGCTCGTCTACGCCGCGCGCGCCGACGAGCTCGGCAACCTCTGGTACCGCCGCACTGCGCGTAACTTCAATCCGCTGATGGCGACGGCGGCCGCCATCACGATCGCCGAGGCAGGCGAGATCCTGCCGGTGGGCGGGCTCGAGGCCGAATCGGTCATGACACCCCACCTCTACGTCGATCGGCTGGTGGCGCGACGTGAGCAGTGACCCCAGGCAACGGATCGCAGCGCGCGCGGCGCAGGAGCTGCGACCCGGCGAGATCGTCAACCTCGGGATCGGCATCCCGAACCTGATCCCCGGCTTGCTCGCGCCGGCTGCCGGCGTGTTCATCCACACCGAGAACGGCCTGCTCGGCGTCGGGCCGCGGCCACGCGACGAGGAGCTCGACCCCGATCTGATCGATGCCGCCAAGCGCCCCGTCACAGCGCTGCTTGGGGCCTCGTACTTCGACAGCGCCGACAGCTTCGCGATGATCCGCGGCGGCCACATCGACGTGGCCGTGCTGGGCGCGCTCCAGGTGAGCGCCCTGGGCGACATCGCCAACTGGGCCGTGCCCGGCAAGGACGTGCTCGGCGTGGGCGGCGCGATGGACCTCGTGGTGGGCGCCCGGCGCGTGATCGTCACGATGACGGCGACAGCGTCGAACGGAGAGCCGAAGGTCGTGCCCGAGTGCACGTACCCGCTGACGGCTCGCGCGGCCGTGGACGTGATTGTCACCGAGCTGTCGGTCTTCCGGTTGCGCGGCGGCGCTCTGTGCCTCACCGAGCTGCTGGACGGGGTGACGCTCGACCAGGTGCGCCAGGCGACCTCGGCGCCGTTCCGCGTCGAGCTGGAGGCCTGACGTGGAGCCCGGGGTGGATCCGCCGTACCTCTACCCGGACTACGGCAGCACGCGGCTGCGGGCGCCGAGCGAACCGTTGGTCGTGGTGGCGCACACACTGTCGGAGCTGACCGGGCCTGTCTACGGCGCGTCGGCGATCGGGGAGCTCGACGCCGACCTGACCCGGCAGCACGCGGGTGAGCCGCTGGGCGAACGGATCGTCGTCACGGGCCGCGTGCTCGGGTCGGACGGCAGGCCGCTGCAAGGCCAGCTGGTGGAGATCTGGCAGGCGAACGCGGCCGGGCGGTATCTCCACGAGGCCGACCGGCACGACGCGCCGCTCGACCCCAACTTCTCGGGCGCCGGCCGCTGCCTGACCGGCGACGACGGCAGCTACCGGTTCACGACGATCAAGCCAGGGGCCTACCCGTGGCGGAACGGCCCGAACACGTGGCGGCCCCAGCACATCCACTTCTCGCTGTTCGGCCGCGCCTTCAGCGAGCGGCTCGTCACGCAGCTGTACTTCCCCGGCGACCCGCTGCTCGAGCACGACGCGATCGTGCGTTCGATTCCCGACGACGCGGCACGGCGGCGCCTCGTGGCGAGCCTCGACTTCGACGTAACCGTGCCCGAGTGGGCGCTCGGCTACCGCTGGGACATCGTCGTCGGCGGCCGCCACGAGACTCCTCCGGATGAGGACTGACCGGCCATGCTGCTGCCGCTCACTCCGTCGCAGACCGTAGGCCCGTTCTTCAGCATCGGGCTGCTGCACGCGCCGATGCTCGCGGAGCTCGTGCCGGCGGGCACGCCCGGGGCGATCCGCGTGCACGGCGTGGTCTTCGACGGGGCCGGTGAGCCGGTCACCGACGCCCTGGTCGAGCTCTGGCAGGCCGACCCTGCGGGCCGCTACCCGGCCGGCGCCGCGGGCGCCGGCGGCTTCAGCGGCTTCGGCCGCTCCGGCACCGCTGCCGACGGGCGCTTCGACTTCCTCACCGTCAAGCCGGGCCGCGTGGCCGGGCCCGCCGGAACGCTGCAGGCGCCGCACCTCAACGTCGGCATCTTCGCGCGCGGCCTGCTCAGGCGACTCGCCACGCGCCTCTACTTTCCCGACGAGGAGGCAGCCAACGCCGAGGATCCGCTGCTCAGCGGGCTTGCGCCGGCCGCGCGCGCGGCGCTGATCGCCGAGCCAGCCGGCGAAGCGTCGGTGCGCCTCGACATCCGCCTCCAGGGCCCGGGCCAGACGACGTTCTTCGCGCTATGACGCTCTTTGCCCCGATCTTCGTGCCGGAGGCGCTCGGGCAGGAGCTCGCCGACGAGGCGTGGCTGGCGGCGATGCTGGACGCCGAGCGCGCCCTCGTCACGGCCGGGGCGCTGGCGGGGGTCGTTCCGGCGGCCGCGGCGGCCGCGGTGGCCGACTGCTGCCGGCCGGAGCTCTTCGACATCCACCAGCTCGCCACGGCCGGCCGGGCGACCGGCAACCCCGTCGAGCCGCTCGTGCGGGCCCTGCGGGCACAGGTAGGCGGCGAGGCAGCGCAGTGGGTGCATTTCGGAGCGACGAGCCAGGACATCGTCGACACGGCAGCGATGCTCGTCGCTCGGCGCGCCCTCGAGCTCGTGCTGGCAGACAGCGACCGCGTGGCAGCAGCCTGCGCCAGGCTGGCGCGCGAGCATCGCTCGGCGCCGATGGTCGCGCGGACGCTGCTCCAGCAGGCCGTGCCGACGACGTTCGGAGCGAAGGCAGCGGGCTGGCTGGTAGGCGTGTTGGAGGCGCAGCGGCGGCTCGTGGAGCTCCGGGAGCACGGCCTCGCAGCGCAGCTGGGCGGCGCCGCCGGCACGCTCGCCGCGCTCGGGTCGAGCGGCCCCGAGGTGCTCCGGCTCTACGCCCTGGAGCTCGGCCTGGCCGAGCCCGTGCTGCCCTGGCACGCCAACCGCGTGCGTGTCGCCGAGCTGGGTGCGGCGCTCGCGATTATGGCGGGAGCGCTTGGCAAGATCGCGCAGGACGTTGTGCTGCTCTCGCAGAGCGAGGTGGCGGAGGTCGCCGAGGGTGCCGGGGGCGGCTCCTCGACGATGCCGCAGAAGCGCAACCCGGTCGGCTCGACCCTCGCGCTCGCCTGCGCGCGTCACGCCAGCGCCAACGCCGGCCTGCTCATGGGCGCGCTCGTCCAGGAGCACGAGCGGGCCGCAGGCGCCTGGCAGGCCGAGTGGGAGGCGCTCACGCAGACGCTGGCGTTCGGCGGCGGCGCCGCAGCGGCCATGGCGGGCGTCCTCGAGGGGCTCGCTGTCGATGCCGCCCGGATGCGGGCCAACCTCGACGCGAGCGGTGGGCTCGTCCTCTCCGAGCGTCTGTCGCTCCTGCTGGCGGAGCGGCTGGGCCGCCAGGCCGCCCATGACCTGCTCGCCGCCGCCGCGACCCGGGCGGCCACGGGCGGACGCCCCTTCCGCGATGAGCTGCTGGCCGAGCGGTCGCTCGGGCTGTCGCCCGAGCAGCTGGACGCGGCGCTCGATCCCGCCGGTTACCTCGGCAGCGCCGAGATCTTCGTCGAGCGAGCGCTCACGCTCTACGAGCTGGCGCCTGCCCGCCGATCGTGACCTCGCGCGGGCACCGCCGTGAAACTACTCATCTAGGCGCGCCGGCGCAGCCGGGGCTCGTGGACGCGCTCCGCCTCGAGCAGGCGCAGCAGCTCGGCCAGGCAGGCGCGCGCGGCCAGCTGGAAGGTCAGGCCGACGAGGAGCGCGCCGAGCAGCCCGCCGGCCAGCAGCAGCACCGCGGCGAAGGCGACCAGCCCGGTGAGCGCGATCGCGGCGGCGACGAGCATGGCGACCCAGAGCGTGGTGGCGATCGCGATCGGCGTCGCCAGGCGGGCCTCCAACGTGATCACCGACCCGCGTGTGCGGCCGGTGACGTTGCCGCGCAGCTCCGGCCCGACCGCCAGCAGGTGCCCGCCCCAGACGAGCCCGAGCCGTCCGTCCGGCTCGACCACCCCGGCGAAGCGCGGCGACCCGTCGAGCCGTGCTGCCACCTCAGCGGCGGGCAGCGCGCCGATCAGGTCCCAGCGCTGCCTTGGCGCAAACACCCAGCGCGGCGGGCGGCGGCGGAGGGGCGCGCTGGTGGCTGGGCGCAGGCGGCGGCTCATGGGAGGAGAGAAGTGCCCGGCCACGCGTGCCCACCGTTGTGGCGATCTCCCCGGGAGGAACCCACGTCGCTTGCTCGGGTCAGGCCGAACCGCGGCACCTGAAAGGGGGCACTTAGGGCTGCTTCCTTCCGGATCTGACCCGATTCGAGCTCTCTCAGTGCGCGGAACCTGACCGTCAACACCACGTGCGTGGGCCCAAGCCCCAAAGTCGTCGCCCCGTCGGCGGCGTTCAGTCCCGCTATAGCGGATTGCGGGTACAGGGAACCGCTAGCTCCCCACCTAGCGCAGCCGGGCTCGGGGAGCGTAGCAGCGAGGTGACGGCGGGCCGCGGCCGGCGAGCGCGCATCACGTCCGGCTGCCGCTCAGCGCGGCGCCCCGCTCGGCTATCCTCTCTTCCGACCCGGGCGTATAGCTCAGCGGGAGAGCACTCGCTTCACACGCGAGGGGTCGCTGGTTCGATCCCAGCTACGCCCACCATAGTTCGTTCTTTCAAACCAGCGACCTCGAGAATTCTGTCCTCGGGGTCGCTGTTATTGGGGAGGGCCTGCCAGGGGTTCCAGTCGGTGTGGGGACTGTCAGATTTCCGCCCCCTGCTGGGCAAACCGTCCGGGCGAGGATCAGAAGTCCGGTTCTAGGGGCGGAGCAGGCGGCTGGTTCGGAAGCCCCATCGGAGGCATTTGCTGAGGGATTCCCATCGGGAGTCCGAGCGGGATTGAAGCCTGGCTCTGAACCCAGGCTCGGCCGAGATGATTCTCGACGATCTTGATCGGCGGCGCCGCGAACGTGTGCAGGGTTGCGTGATGCACGCTGAGGACGAGATCTTGGAGCGTCTGGTCCGATTCGAGGTCGTCGACGACGATTCCCTTTGCTCGCGCCTGATCGCGGTCGATGCCGAGCGAATGTGATCGGTGAATGCTGTAGGAGCCGAAGTAGCGCGCTGCCGAAGTGGCCTTCGCGGTCGCCTTCGGGTCACCGCGGAACATGTACGTACGCAGCCATTCGCGGACCAGGTCACGTGAAAGCTTCTCTGCGCTCTCGCATTGGTCGAGAAGTGCTGGGCCGTATTGCTGGAGGATCGGGAGCCACGCGCCGAGCAGCGATGGATCATTCGCGCATTCCTTCTGAGCGCGCTTGAACTGTTCGATGATCGCCCGTGCCGGAATCGCGCCTTGGGGCGTCAGCAGTTGCGGGTCGATCGGCCCGAGCTGCGAGTGCGACCCCATTACAACGCGGTCAGCGGCAAGTGTCCACATCGTCGCCGCCGACATTGCGGCGAGAGGGACGAACACGCGCATTACCGGGAACTGGCGCCTCAGGTATCGGACAATGCTCGCCGTCGCCTCTGCGCTGCCGCCCGGGCTGTGCAGGATCACGTCGACGACACCCGTCTTGAGGCCTCGGCAGACCTCCATCAGTCCCTGCATGTCTTCGAGCGTTATCCCCGGGCCTGAGCCTCGGAGCCAGTTGCTGTAGTAGATGATCGTGTCGCGCCCCGTATGTGCGTTCAGCGCCTTGAGATACCTCCGGCGAACGCCGTCATAGTCGGGCACACCACCGTTCGCGGGCGCCGATTGCGTCAGTTCGGCGAGAATCTCGCCCCAAGTGGGCACCGCCGCAGCCTAGGAGTTAGCGCCGGTGGAGACAGTGATCTTCGCCTCGATCAGCGCAGACGGCCGAGGCGCAAACGCCGCCGCGCGCTCATAGGCTTCCACAGCACGCGCGACTCCAGTATCCGAGAGCGCCTGCTTAACTAGGTCTCGCTGGACGGCCTGTGACGACTGCGAGGTCTCCTTCTGCGTATCCATGGGTCGAACAATACTCCACGCGAGTGACGGGAGCGACGACCGACGGGCCTGAAGCAGCGTGCCCCTGTCGTATCGCGCGTTGTGATGGCGGTCAGGCGAGGTCGAGCGGCGCCAGCGGCGGCATCGGCCGCGCCTTGTACGCCGCCCGCTCGTCCGGCGTGATCGCCGCGAGCGCCTTCGGGCCGAGGAACGTCACGACCGTGTCCGTGCTCTCGTTCACGATCACGTTGGCGCCATCGTCCCGGAGTTGCTGGACGGCCTTCTCGAAGGGTGTCCGGCCCCTCCACTCTCGGGAAATGGCGTTGCTCGTCCCCGCAGGACTGTCGGGTCAGCGGGAAGGCTCGCGCACATCGACGAGGTCGGCGAGCAACTTGAAGTCCTTCACGTTCCAGGTCAGGAGCGG
>JANXXF010000347.1 GCA_025350775.1 Actinomycetes bacterium | reverse complement strand
CTCGGTCGTCAGGTCGACCCGCACGATGACGTCGTACGCACCGGTCGTGACCGCTGTCTCGGTGACCGACGCCAGCGAGGGTCGCGTCTGGCTGCTCACGCCGTACCGCCTGCTCACCCTCGTCCACGCTGTGCGCCAGCCGTTGCGCACGCCCGAGTTCGTCGGCCCGAAGATCGTCCGCGGCTACGGCACGACCTTCGCGAACGTCCTCGACCGGATGACCTTCAGCCGCAAGAGCACCGCGAAAGTGGAGCTGCTCGGCACCTGGCGGGAGCCGATCGACGGCGGTCCCGGCACGCCCGACCCGCAGCTCGTCACCTTCGATCGCGCGCTGGCGATCACGATTCCCGTCGACCCCTCGGGCAACGACGGGATCCTGGTGGTCGACCACCGGCACGAGTTCCACGACACCAGGCACCGCACGGTCACGTACACGGGCATCGCCACCACACGCTTCACGGAGTACTTCGTCGAGCGGTTGAAGCTCACGATCGGCTCGCTGCCGTTCAGCGTCCTGCTCGACACCCCGTCCGACCCCGACCTGCTGGGCGAGGTGCCCGGCGTCGTCCCCGGCGCGACGCGCGTCAAGCGGCTCGACACCGGGGCGCTGCTCGAGGAGGGCACGCAGGCCGAGGTCGAGGGCCCCGCGCCGACGGCCGACTTCTGGGTCGACAGCGCGGCGCAGAAGCTGCACCTCTCCGACCCTGCGCTCACCGGCGTCGCTGTCGAGGTCTCGTTCGTGGAGACGTCGATCACCCGCGAGACCGTGGCGCCGAGGACGCTCTCGATCCCGAGCTCGGCGCGGCCGTCGGCGCCCGACATCCTCTACATCGTCCCGACGTTCCGCTGGCAACAGGACGCGACCTCGAGCAAGCGCAGCGGCGGCAGCCTCCGTGTCTACCTCGACCGGCCGTGGTACTCGTCGGGTGACGGCGAGCTGCTCGGCGTCGTGCTCTGGCCGGGCGGCATTCCCGGCAAGGACTTCGTCGCGATCGATCCGCCGACCGAACTCCAGGGCTACGTCAGCGAGTGGGCGATCGACCCGATGACCGCGGCGAGCTCGCTGCCGTCACGCCAGCTCAAGTTCCAGCACTTCCCGCTCTCGACGGCAGCCATGCAGGGCAAGGGCCTGACGATCGACGAATCGATCCTGCCGGTCGATGTTGCTGGCCACGCCGTGCGCCTCGCCGACCCGAGCGACCCGTCAGTGATCTCCAACTTCGACAACGAGCGCGGCCTCTACTACTGCGACATCGACATCGACCAGGGCAATGCCTACTGGCCGTTCATCCGGCTCGCGCTGGCCCGCTACCAGCCGGCTTCGCTGAAGGACGTCGAGCTGTCGCGCGTCATCCTGGCGGACTACGCGCAGCTTGCACCCGATCGCTCGCTGTCGGTCGTGCCGGCACGGAGCTTCAGCGGCTTGCCCAGCTACCACGTGACGCTGACCGGGCCGGGCTTCATCCAGACGGCCGGCCGCTGGGGCTACGGCGGCGCCCGCGTGATGATCGAGACGAAGAACGCCGGCAAGCCGATCACCAGCGACATCGCGTGGGGCCAGTCCGGGCCGCCGATCCAGATGACCCCCGGTGGCGGCAACCTCACGAACCAGGTGTTCTCGGCGACCGTCACCCTGCCCGGCGCCGTCTCGGCCGGCCTCTACCGCCTGGTGGTCGAGCAGTTCGAGCAGTACGACCAGGGGCCGGGTGAGTGGGCCATCGCCCAGCTTGGCGAGAAGATCGTGCACCAGGACATCTTCCCGCTCAGCCCCAGCAGGCTCAGCGGGTAGCGTCTCCGCGATGATGGGGCGGTGACCTCGTCGCCGCCCGTCGCGCCGCCCGACCCACCGCTCGTCCTCGTCGCCGGCCTCGCCGGGTCGGGGCTGTGGTGGCGGCGGGTCGTCCCGCTGCTCGAGGGGGAGGGGCGCCGGGTTGTGCTGGCCGAGTTGCCGGGGTTCGGGGCGCTCGGCGGCCACCGTCGGCTGCTGCCGATCGTCGGGCTGGCGGAGTGGCTGGCCGACCGGCTCGACGCCGACCCGGAGACGGCCGCCGGGGTCGACCTCGTCGGCTACTCGCTGGGTGGCTCGGTGTGTGCGCGGGTCGCCGCGGCCCGGCCCGACCTGGTGCGGCGGCTCGTGCTCGTCGCACCGGGTGGGGTTCCGACCGAGCGTTCGTCGCTCGCCGACCTCGGCTCGCTGCTGCACATGGGGTGGCGCGCCGGTCCCAGCTTCTGGCCGACGCTGGTGCGCGACGCCCGGCGCGCCGGCCTCCGTGCAATCGACGCCGCCGGCCGCGACGTCCGCGGCGACGACGCCACGCCGCTCTTCTCACGCATCACCGCGCCCACCGTCATGCTGTGGGGCGACCGCGACACCCTCGTGCCGCGCCGCGACATCGACCGCATCGCCGCCGGCATCGCCGGGGCCCGCACCGAGGTGTTCCCCGGCGTCGGCCACGTGCCGATGGCGGAGTGCCCGGAGCGGCTGGCGGCGGCGATCGCCGGGTTCGTGTCCGCCTAGCCCGGGCTGTCGGTCTCGGGGTGGCTGGTCTCCCGGAGCGGGCTCACCCGCGCGTAGCTCAACCGGCGCCGGGCCCGGCCCCGCGCCGTCCGCTGGAGGATCTGGTCATTGCGCCCCCGCCCCGCACGGGAGCGCGATCGACCGTTCAGCCGACGGCGAACAGGCAGAACGCCGACAGCACCGCCAGCAAGGAGCGGCAGCGCCGGGCACGCCGTGTAACCAACGCGGCGGCACTGCCTGGCTCTGTGGTGCTGGAGAGTCTCAACGCCCCTCGATTGTCACACGCGGCCGCGTGCCCGTCCTGGCGGCGAGGCAGACGTAAGAGACTGTTCACATCTGGACTCGTGCCCCTCGCCGCCGGGCAGGAGCGCACGCTGGCGCTACGATCAACTCGATGGCCGGTCGCCACCATGTGCGCATCGAGTACTGCGTTCCCTGAAGCGCGTTGCCCAATGCTGTCGGTCTGGCGGCGCGCATCCTTGAGCAGTGGCAGAACGCGATCGGCGTGCTCGAACTCGTGCCGGGCGGCGGCGGCATCTTCGACGTGCACGTCGACGGCGAGCTCGTATTTACGAAGAAGCTGCTGGGCCGGTACCCGGAACCCGACGACGTGCTGCCGCTGCTGCGCGACCGTCTCCGCTGACTCCTCTAGGTGGAGAAGGCGGCAACCATGATCTCGGCCGGCGCGGGCGCAGCCGCGTAGACCGCAATGGTGCAGAGGGTGTTCCCGGGGAACGTGGGCGGGTACGCGGTCACGCGGTGCACTCCCGTCACGGTGCCCTGGCCGTCGAGGGTCTGGTCGTCGTCGCTGGTGAACTCGCAGTAGCTCGTCCACACGACGCGGATCGCGAGCGAGGACGACGAGGTGGCCACGACACCGAGCGCCTGCGGATTGTCGGCGGTTCGGTAGAAGTTGAGCTGCTTGCCGGCGCTCGAGGTGACGGCGGCGCCCAGCTGATTCCAGCTGCCTGCCTGCTCGGGCGGAGCGACCGTCGCAGCGGTCTCCTGCACCCCCTTGGGCGCGGGCGTGCCGGCGGTGGCCGCGGCCGCCGCAGGCTTCATG
>JANXXF010000241.1 GCA_025350775.1 Actinomycetes bacterium | reverse complement strand
CGAAGGTCGAGGGCCGCGTTGTCGCCCTCGCCGACGTGGAGGCGTCGCCGCGGGCGATCGAGATCGCGACTTCCGGCGAGCAGCAGGAGGATCCCCGCCGCATCCAGGCGATCCTCGACGAGACCGCCGAGATCGTGCGCGTGCGGCCGCCGCTTGTCATCTCGGAGACACGGCACGGCTTCGTGTGCGCGTCGGCGGGGGTGGACGCGTCGAACACGGGCGGGCAGGAGCGGCTCGTGCTGCTGCCCCTCGACCCGGACGCCTCGGCGCGGGCGCTGCGCGAGCGGCTGCGCGAGCTGACCGGGCGCACCGTCGGCGTGATCGTCACCGACTCGTTCGGCCGCGCGTGGCGCACCGGCACCACCGACGTCGCGATCGGCTGCGCCGGCATCCGCCCGCTCGTCGACTGGCACGGCCACCGCGACTCCGACGGCTACCTGCTGCACGCCACCACGATCGCTGTCGCCGACGAGATCGCAGGCGCTGCCGAGCTGGTGCGCGGCAAGCTCGACGGGGTGCCGGTCGCCGTCGTGCGCGGCGTCGCCGTCGCCGGTGATGGCACGGCGCAGGAGCTGGTGATGCCGAAGGAGCGCGACCTGTTTCGCTAGCGGCTCGCTGTGGATCGGCGCGGCGGGGCGCCGCCGCGCCCGGCGCTCGCACACGCGTATCCTCCCGGCCATGACCGCTTTCGTCGTGTACCGCGATGACGTCCCGGCCGCTGCCCGCGGTATCGCGCCTGTCACCGGCCTCTGGAGTGACCTCGGCCGGGCTGCCGGCACCGTCACCTGCGGCGTCCGCCGCATCCAGTGCGAGCCTGGCAACCGCACTACGCCCGTCCATCTGGAGGGCGCCGACGAGGAGATCTTCTACGTCCTCGACGGCAGCGGCCTGTCGTGGCAGGACGGCAAGACGTACGAGATCCGTGCGGGCGACGTGATCGTCCACCGCCGCCGCGAGGAGGCGCACACCGTGATCGCGGGCCCCGAAGGGATCGACGTGCTCGCCTACGGCACCCGCTACTGGCGCGGCGGCGCTCAGCTGCCGCGCGCCGGCGTCGCCTGGCACTACCCGGCCTGGTTCGCGATCGAGCAGGGCGGCGACCCGTTTGCGCGCGAGGTTGCGGTCGGCGAGCTCGACGTGCCGGCGCCGTTGCCGCGCAAGGCGACGATCTGCAACCTCGACGAGCTGGAGCCGGAGCGCAGCACAAACGACGGCGACTGCGACTACTGGTCGCGCAACCTGGGCCGTGCCTGCGGCTCGGTCGAGTCCGGGATGAGGCACTTCGCGATCGCGCCCGGCAAGCTCGGCCCGCCGCCGCACTGCCACTCTGCTGAGGAGGAGATCTTCCTCGTGCTCGGCGGCGACGGCACGCTGTGGCTCGGTGACGAGCGGATTCCGCTGCGCGTCGGCCACCTCGTGGCGCGGCCGGCGGGCACGCGCGTCGCGCATGCGTTCGAGGCGGGCGGCGCCGGCCTCGAGCTGCTGGCCTACGGCACCCGTGACCCGAACGACATCGCCTACTTCCCGCGCTCGAACAAGGTGTATCTGCGCGGCGTTGGCGTCATCGGCCGGATCGAGCAGCTCGGCTACTGGGACGGCGAGTCGTAGGAGTGACCTCCGGCCCTCGCCCCGGCCATGGCCCTGCCGCCGCCGTCTCGCCGCCCGTCTGGCTGTCGCTCGAGGTCGTCGACGGCGACATCGCCACCCTGGCCGTGGACGCCGTCGTGAATGCCGCCAACGACCACCTCTGGATGGGCTCCGGCGTCGCCGGCGCGCTCAAACGCGCCGGTGGGGAGGAGATCGAGCGCGAGGCGATGGCGAAGGGGCCGATCCCGGTCGGCACGGCGGTCGTGACGCGCGGCGGCCGGCTGCCGGCGCCGTGGGTCATCCACGCCGCGGTGATGGGCCAGGATCTGCGCACCGACGAGGACCTCATCCGCCGGGCCACGAAGGAGTCGCTGGAGATCGCCGATCGGCTCGGCTGCGTCTCGCTGGCACTGCCGGCCTTCGGCACCGGGGCCGGTGGCTTCCCGCTCGCCGAGTGCGCCGCTCAGATGGCCGACGTCGTCGCGCGGCACGAGCCGCGGTCGTTGCGCCGCATCGTCTTCGCCGTGCGTGGCGAGGAGGCGCGGGCCGTCTTCGCCGCCGCGGTCGCCGCCGCAGTCGCCGACCCGCCGCGTCGCCGCGAGGGCGCCGGCGAGGTCGAGCTGCACGACGACTGACGCGCTGCGCCGGGTGCGGTCGCCCGGGCCCGCCCCCGCCCCCGCCCCCGCCCCCG
>JANXXF010000240.1 GCA_025350775.1 Actinomycetes bacterium | reverse complement strand
GCTGCGCGACGAGATCAAGGAGCTGCGGCGCGACATCCTCGCGACGGCGTGACGGTGCCGCCCACGGCGCCTCCTGCGCCGCCGCGCTCCGCGCCGCAGTCCGCGCCGCCGCCCGGCACACTGTCTGCCATGTGGTTCGTCTACGGCTACGACGAGGGTGAGAGTGTGCCGGCCTTCGAGCGCGAGCTCCTCGAGCTGACGACCGACGCCGTGCGCGAGGTCGTCGGCGAGACCGGGGTTCACCCCTGGGACGGCGTCTGGCTGGTGGAGGGCGCCGTGCTGGCGCTGGTGCGCGAGCAGGTGCCGGCGGGGCTCGGCCTCGAGCAGCGCGAGTGCTTTCTCGAGTACCGCGGCTGAGCCGGCTCGGCGCTCGTGGCGCTTACGGCGTCGCGCCGGTCCGTCAGTCGAGGCCGAGCGCGATCCGCAACGCGTCGTCGAGGCGGCGCAGGTCGGCCGGGCCGAGCGAGCCGCGGTAGCTGATCAGCTCGCTCTTGGCGATCGTCGTCAGGTTGTCGCAGTTGGCCACGGACTCGCGGTCGAGCCCGTGCTCGCGGTCGAGTCCGACCTCCGTGGGGAGACCACGTACGCGGCTCGTGACCATCGCTACCGTGACGCCGGAGAGCAGCGGGATCGCGCTGTTGCGCGTCACGACGACGGACGGCCGAACGCCGAGCTCCGGCCAGGCGACCTCCCAGATGTCACCCCTGCCTACGATGACTGCCGCTCCCGGGCCAGTTGCTCTTCGTCTTGGCGGATGAGCGCTGCGCCGGCAAGCAGGCCGGCACGGAGGATCGCCGGCTCCATCGGGTGCTCCCCGTACCCGCGCCGGTACGCCTCGACGATCTCGCGTTCGCGCTCCTCGCGGAACAGCAGCTCCAGCCCCGCGCGGACTGCTGCGGCGCGGCTGGGATAGCGGCCGGCGGCGAGGAGGGCATCGAGCTTCTCCACCTCAGCGTCCGACAGCCTCACGGCGATCTGCAGGGGCATGCAATGAGAATACCGTACCGGTATGCGTCATCAACACCGGACGAACGCTAGCGGGGCGGACCGCACAGATGTGTGCCGGTTTCGCCAGGGAATCGTGGAGGCGCCACGTCGGGTGCGACGTCTGCCGCTACCCGCCCCCCTACGCGCGCGGCAGCGCGTCCAGCCGCGCCACCCAGGCACGCAGGCCCGGGTAGCCGTCGCCGAGCGGCATGTGCTCGACGAGGATGCGGTGGAAGCGCTCGTCGTCCCCGGCGGACAGGCCGAGGACGGGGTACTTGAGGAACGGGAACGCGGTGATATCGGCGAGCGAGAGCGCGCCAAAGAGGAAGTCGCGGCCGGTGAGCAGCGCCTCGAACAGGTCGAGCGTGCGGCGCATACCCGCCGACCAGCCGGCGATCGCGGTCAGGTCCGGCGCGTCCTTGCCCAGCTCGGCGGCGATCGCGTTCGGCGGCAGCTTCCAGACGCGGTTGAACCAGTCGCAGAAGATCTCCACCTCGGCGCGTGCGGCCGGGTCGGCGGGAAGGAGCGGCGGCTGGGGGTAATGCTGCTCGAGCCAGCACAGGATCTGCGGCGAGTCGCAGACGACCTCGGCGGTGGCGCCTGTGCCGGCGATCAGCACCGGCGCGAGTGGCTGCCCGCTGACGCGGACGAGCTCGCTGCGGTCGGCCGGGTCGACATCGACCCACTCGACTGTGACGCCTTTCAGAGCTGCGGCCAGCGCCACGCGCTCGACGTTCGTCGAGTGGGGGACCCGGTAGACCCGCAGCGGGGGCGTCACCGCGGCGGCTGCCAGTCCTGCCGGTCGTTGTAGGTGGGGCGCGAGTCGCGGCCGAAACGGACGGAGGCGACCGCGACGAGCACGACGATCGAGAGAATCACGATTGCGGTCATGCCTCCATGGTGCCTGTACCAGAGCGATTAGCGCCAGTCGAGCTACTATTCGATTCGATCATGGAGCCTGATCGCTGGCTAGGCGTCGAGTTGAGGCATTTCGCAGCCCTGGAGGCCGTGGCGCACACGGCATCGTTCGGGCGCGCCGCCGCGCGGCTCGGCTACACCCAGTCGGCCGTGAGCCAGCAGATCCAGACCCTCGAGCGGATCGTCGGCCAGAAGCTGATCACGCGGCCGGGCGGCCCCAAGGCTGTCTCGCTCACCGAGCCGGGCGAGGTGCTGCTACGGCACTCGCACGCAATCATGGCCCGGTTGGCCGCCGCCCAGGCCGATCTCTCTGCCCTCGCCGACGGCACCTTCGGCACCCTGCGCGTCGGCACCTTCCAGTCGGTCGGCTCGCGCATCCTGCCGCTGCTCATCCGCCACTTCCACGAGAAGCTGCCCGACGTCCGCGTCCAGCTTGTCGAGGCGCACAACGACGAGGACCTGCTCGCCCTGATCGAGCGCGGTGAGCTCGAGCTGGCCTTCACGACGCTGCCGCTCGAGCAGGGCCCCTTCGAGACGGTGCAGGTGCTCGCCGACCCGTACGTGCTCGTCGTCGAGGCGGCCTCGCCGCTGGCGCGCAGCGGTCGCCTCAGCGTCCGCGACCTCGCGGGCGTGCCGCTCATTGCGTTCCACAGCTGCCGCAGCCAGCGGGCGCTGGAGGGCGCCGTCCAGGCGCACGGCGTGCAGCCGGAGATCGTGTTCCGCTCCGACGACAACGGCACGGTGCAGGGCCTGGCCGCGGCCGGCCACGGCTGCGCGCTCGTGCCGCTGCTCACCGTCGACACCAGCGACGAGTCGGTGCGCGTGATCGACATGACGAGCCAGTTGCCGCCGCGCCTGATCGGCGTCGCCTGGCATCGCGACCGCTACCGCTCTGCTGCCGCCCGCGCGTTCGTCGAGCTGGCACGCGACCAGTGCGCCGAGCTCCAACGCGCAACGCTGTCCGCCGCATGAGCCTCGGCTTGCCGATCGAGCAGAGGCGTATGATCTGAATCGCCGTGGCCGTCGCGTACATCCAACGGTTGATGATGAAGCTGATGCGGCCGTGGATCGGCACCTGCGAGGAAACCGAGGCCCGCCTCTCAGATCACCTGGAAGCGGGGCTCGCGCCCGAGCAGGAGCGCCGGGTGCGGCGCCATCTGGCGTGGTGCCCCGGCTGCCGCAGGCTCTACGAGTCACTCGTGCGGACAGTCGTGCGGGTGCGGGCGCTCGCCCGCGACGATGAGGGAGCTCCGGCGCCGTCGGTCGTCGCTGCCGTCACCGAGCGGATCCGCCACGAGTCAGGCTGAGCCTGGCGCGTCGGACTTCGCGACTCGATCCTGCGTGACGCGGTGCCCGTTTGCGGTGCGCTGAACCTGGATCCACCGTTGTTCGCGGGCGTTGCAGCTCGTCCAGACTGCCAGGCCGCTCCCCTGCGGGGTTTCGTCCCCCGCCTCCGGCGGCGGGGCCTGCACCCGGCCGGTGCGCTCCGCGCTGGAGCCTCCGCAACGGGCCACCGGCCCGCCCCGTACGGCCCCAGCGCGTCCTGACAGCCCGGACGAGCGCCCCGCGATCACGAACAACGGTGGATCCAGGCTGAGCGCACTGCCGAGGCGGAGGCTCCGATCGGTCTTGCTGCGCCTACCATCCCGCAGATGAGCAACAGCGGTGACGACGACGGCAGCTTGATCCGCGCCGCCCAGAACGGGGACGTCGAGGCCTTTGCTGAGATTGTGCGCCGCTACGAGCGCAGGCTACGGCTCGTCCTGCTGCGCGTGCTCGGCGACGAGCGCGACGCGGAAGAGGCGACGCAGGACGCGTTCGTCCAGGCGTGGCGCAACCTCGACCGCTACCGGGGCGAGGCAGCCGTCTTCACCTGGCTCTACAGGATCGGCGTCAACGAGGCTCTTGCCCGGCGGCGGCGCAAGCGGCTCGAGACAGTCGACCTCGAGGCGTCGGAGAGCGAGAGCGCCCGATACGTACGGCGCGATACGCAGCCGGAGGCGAGCGCGGAGTCCGCCGCTGTCCGCACGCAGGTCATGGCCGCCTTGAGGACGCTGCCGGAGGACTACCGAGAGGCTGTCGTGCTGCGCGACATCGCCGGCCTCTCCAACGACGAGGTCGCCGAGGCGCTCGGGCTGAGTGTCGCCGCCGCGAAGAGCCGCATCCACCGCGGGCGGCTCCAGTTGCGGGCTTTGCTGGAGCCGCTGGCCGAGAGCTGACCGCCGCCGCACCCGTCGCTGAATCGCAACAGGCCTTCGTGGCATCGAACTGCTCAGACCACCGTCCCGCCACGAAAGGATCCTGATGCGTTCACCGTTTCCCCGCCTTGCGGCTGTCGCTCTCGTCGCACTCGTCCCGCTCGCTGCTCTCGGCGCTGCGGGCGCTCTTGCTGCCGCTCCGAAGCCGATGGCCGACCACGCCATGATGGCGTTCAGCTCGGGCGCGAAGCTCTCGGTTCTCGCACCGACGCCGAACACCGTGATCACGGGCAACTCGATCGCCACAAAGTTCGCGGTCACTGGATTCACGCTCGACAGCGGCCTCGCCGGGACGAAGAGCGTGCCCCGCACCGGTCACCTGCACATCATGCTCGACCGGGCGCTGATCGATATGTACGGGACCCCCGACGCGGTGATCAGCCTCCAGAACGTGAAGCCCGGCAAGCACACGATCTCGGTCGTCGCCGCGTCCAACGACCATGTGGACGACATGAAGGGCATGGTCGCGACCACCTTCGTCTACAAGCCGACGAAGCCGCTCCCGGAGATCGTCGCGGCGAAGCCGGCCGGCAAGGCGTCGATCGCGATCGTCTCTCCGCAGCCCGGCGCAACCGTCTCTGGAAGCTTCGAGTTCGTCGTCAACGTGAAGAACTTCACGCTCTCCCACGACCTGTTCGGCAAGCCGAACGTTGCCGGTTACGGCCACTGGCACGCCAACGTCGACTCGACGACCGCAGGGATGATGGGCATGGGGACGATGCTCGGGATGTCCGGCACGAACAGCTACCGGGTCAACCTGAAGGGCATCGCGCCCGGCAAGCACCGCTTCTTCGCACTGCTCGAGGACAACCAGCACGCACCGTCGATCGGCGCCGGTGCCGGCGTGACGGTGACGGTGAAGTGAGGCGCCTCGCCGCGACTGCGCTCGCCATCGGCGTCACGGCGGCCGTCGCTGTCCCTGCGCTCGCAGGCAGCCAGCAGGCCGCACCGACCATCGTCGCCACGGAGAGGGAGTACTCGATCGCGCTCGGCGCGCGCACGGTCAAGCGTGGCAAGCTCGTGATCCGAGTCCACAACGCAGGCGGCATCGCCCATGCGCTCTCGGTGTCGGGGCCCGGCCTCGCCGAGGCCTCCACACCGAACATCGGCCCGGGTAGCAGCACGACGCTCACTGTCAACCTGAAGCAGCCCGGCCGCTACACGGTGTGGTGCCCGATTGCCGGCCATCGTGAGGCCGGCATGGTCACGACACTGGTCGTCAGATGAGCCGGTAACGAAGGGCGGCGGCGCGGCGGGACTACCTCTCCCG
>JANXXF010000221.1 GCA_025350775.1 Actinomycetes bacterium | reverse complement strand
GCGCTTCGTCGTGCTCGGCCCGGCGTGCACCGACTGGGATCCGGACGCCCTCGCGAGCCATCCGGTGACGATCCTGGTGAACGGGCTGGAGGCAGCACGCGGCAACGGTGGCAACGTCCTCGGCAACCCGTGCACGGCGCTCGTGTGGCTCGCCAACGAGCTGGCGGCGGCCGGCCTCTCGCTCCGTGCCGGCGACATCGTGATGTCGGGGTCGTGCGCGGTGCCGAACGCCATTAGCGCCGGCGACTACCTGGAGGCCGACTTCGGGACGCTCGGCCGGGTCAGCGTGACCCTGCCGGGCCTGCCTGCGTGAGACTGCCCGGCGGCGTGACCGTCCGGAGTGCAGCCCCGCGCCCCCGGGCCCCTCGCTAGGCGAGGCGAGCGCGCCGCGACAGCGCGACGCGGGCGCCCGTGTGCCGGAGCGCAGCAGCGAGCAGGATGATCGTGCCGACCAGCACCGTCAGGATCTGGGCGGAGGCGGCGAAGTCGAGCGCCCGGGCGACGCCGACACCGGAGGCGGCGAGAATCGCGGTGGAGGCACCGACCTGCGTGGCAGCGCCAGCCGGCCCGATCGGCAGCACCGCAGCGGCGGCGCCCGCGCACAGCAGGACGACCGCCCGGGGGAAGTCGAGCCCGAAGCCGAGGGCGGCGAGCAGGACGAACAGCGCGAGCGAGCGAGCGAGCCACGAGCCGAGCACCAGCGCCCACGCCTCGGAGGCGCGCCGCCACGGTGTTGCGCGCACGCTCAGCCAGCGGCCGAGCCGGAAGCGCAGGAAGCCCTTCGCCACCGCCAGCCGCGGCAGCGCGGCGATGAGCCCGGCAGCAGCCACGCCGGTGACCGCAACCGCGATCAGGCCGGTGCGCAGGCCCGCCGACCCGCCGGAGAACACGGCGCCGGTGAGGGCGAGCGGCACGAGTGCGGCCGCGTCGATCAGCGCCAGCACGACGAGCGAGAGACAGAGCCGGCGAACGCCGGCCGGGCAACTTCGGTAGCGGCGCACGATCGCGATCCGCACGACCTCGTCGAAGCGGCCGGGCAGCGCGATCCCGGCCAGGGCGGCTCCGCCACCGGCCGCAGCGAGCGCCATCGAGTCGGGGCGCTCCGCGCTGGGGAACAGCCGGCGCCAGCCCAGCGCCTTCAGCACGTAGGCCAGCAGGAAGAGGAAGCCGGAGGCGACGATCAGATAGGGGCTGCCGTGCGAGAGCGGCCACGAAGCGACGGCGAAGTGACGGATCGCCAGCGCGAGCAGCACGCAGCCGAGCACCACGGACGCGCCCACAACCAGCAGCCGGCCCCGGCGCGAGCGACCGGCGGCGACGATCACGCGCAGGGCGCCCCCGGAGGCGAAGCTCAAAGGCCGATCAGGCTGTCGGGCGGCGAGGCGATCGCCGATCTGCTGCAATCCATCTTTCCACAGTAGCCGCTGGAGCCATACCCGGACTGCGCGCCGCCCGGCGGCTGCTACCCGCCCGGCCGCCGCCGCTACCCGGCCGCCGACGCCGGCGCCTCCACCGCGACCTCCACCGCCGTCTTCCCATGCGGGACGCGAAGCACGCGGCTCGTCCACCTCGGCAGCCACCAGTTCGCCTCGCCCAGAAGCTTCATCAGCGCGGGCACGAGCAGGGCGCGGATGACGGTGGCGTCGAAGATGATCCCCGCGGCGAGGCCGATCGCGAGCGCCTTGATCTCGTAGCCGGGGCTCGACGAGAGCACGAGGAAGGCGAACATCAGGATCAGGGCGGCACTCGTCACGAGCTTGCCGGTGCGGGCGAGCCCGAGCTCGATCGCCCTGTCGGTGGAGCCGGTCTCGTCGTAGGCCTCGCGCATGCGCGTAAGCATGAAGACCTCGTAGTCCATCGAGAGCCCGAACAGGAATGCGAAGATCATCACCGGGATCCATGCCGTGATCGACTGGGTCGCGGCGATGTTCCAGAGCGAGGAGCCGTGCCCCTGCTGGAAGATGAAGACGACGATCCCGAACGCTGCGGCCAGCGAGACGAGGTTCAGCAGCACGGCCTTGACCGCCAGCACGACCGAGCGGAAGGCCCGCGTCAGCAGGATCAGCGTCAGCAGCAGGACGAGGGCGAGGGCATAGGGGAAGCTGCCGAACAGGGAGTGCAGGAAGTCGCGGTCGATCGCGGCGACGCCGGTCAGCGTGCCGTTGGTTCCCCTGAGGCTCGCGTTGACGCGATTGACGATCGACTGGATACCGGGAGCGGCGCCGTCGATCGCGGCGAACGCCTCGACGAACGAGCTCGACCCGCGCTGCCAGTCCGGCGGTGCGGCCGCTCCGAGCACGCCGGGCACCGTGCGTAGCTTCGCCGCGACCTCCCCGGCGTCACCGCCGCCCTCGACGAGGACGTTGAGCGGCTTCAGCACGCCGGGGCTGATCCCCGCCGCAGCGAGCTGGTCGCGACCGACGATGGCCGTGCCGGTGCCGGGGAAGTTCTTCAGCTGCGCCTCGTTCGCGTTCAGCTGCGTGCCCAGGCCCACGAGCGCGGCGACGATCACCACACCGACGGCCCCGACCGCGATCGGGCGCCGCAGCACGAAGCGGGCCCAGCGGCCCCAGGCGCCGTCCTCGGGATGGCCGCTGTCGATGAGCCGGCGCGGCATCACCCGGACGCTGTTGATGCGCGCTCCGAGCACGGCCAGCAGCGCCGGCAGCAGGGTGAGCGAGGCCAGCACCGAGACGACCGGGATCAGCATGCCGCCGAGGCCCATCGAGCGGAGCAACGGCAGCGGCAGGACGACCATCGACAGCAGCCCGACGGCGACGGTCGTGCCCGAGACGATCACCGAGTGACCGGCATGGGTCATCGTCTCGACGAGCGCCGACTCGACGTCGTTCCCCTCGCGCAGCTCGTCGCGGAAGCGGAAGATCATCAGCAGCGCGTAGTCGATCGCGACGCCGAGGCCGACCAGCGCGATCAGGAACTGCACGATGATCGAGACGTCGGTGATGTAGGTGAGGATCCAGACGAGCGTGAACGTGTTGAGGATCGCCGCGACCGCGACGACGAGCGGCATCAGCACCGCGGGCAGCGTGCCAAAGACGAAGAGCAGGATCAGGAGCGCGCCGAGCCCACCGACCAGCGCTTCCAGCAGGACGCTCGACTGGCCGCCCGTGCCATTCTTGCTCGCCTCGTCGAGCGGGTCGTGACCGGTCACCTCGGCGCTGATGCCGGCAGGCAGCCCGGCTCGTGCGATCGCGCGCAGCTTCTCGGCGCCGCTCTTCACATCGAGCCGGTTCTGGCCGGGTGGGTACACCTGCATGAACGTCGTGTGCCGGTCGCGCGACACGTACATCGCGTCACCGGTCGAGAAGGTCGAGCTCGTGAGCGCGCCGGGGCTCGCCTTCGCCACCCGCGCCATCGCCGCACGCACGTCTGGGCTCTTGCTGACGTCGACGCTCGCCGAGTGGAAGACGACGACGGTCGGCGGCCGCACGCCGACACCGAACGCAGCGAGCGCCCGCTGGCTGCCCTCGTAGGCCGGCTTGCCGGGGACGGCGAGGCTCTGGTACCAGCGCGACGAGAGCTTCCCGGCCGCGACGCCGCCGATCAACGTCAGCACGACCCAGGCGATGATCACGGGCCAGCGGTAGCGGGTGGTGAAGTGGCCGAGGCGCGCCAGACGGCCCCCACGCGCTGCGCCGACCGTGGTCTGATCGTTCATGGTGATTCCTCTCGAACGGCGGACGGGGTACCGGGTGGTGGTAGCTGAGTGCTCATTCCAGGGCTAGGGCTCCGTGGTGAGGAGTCTGGCCCAGTCGCGGATGGTGTCGAGGCCTGGCATGAGCATCTTGCCCGTGTCGGTGAGCGCGTAGCGCGCGACGTTCCCGTCACCACCGAGACGCACGACGATTCCTGCTTCGACGAGTTCGTGGAGCCGTTCGCCCAGGACACGGTCGGACAGCCGGGGTACGGCGCGGTGGATCTCGTTGAAGCGGGCGGGTCGCTGCGAAAGGACGTCGAGGATGAGCGCGTTCCAGCGCTTGCCCAGCAGCGTGAAGGCGCGCGTCAGCAGTGGGCAGGCTTCGAGGTCGGCAGGATCCGGCAGGGCGTTCACGTGGGGAGGATAGCCCGTGGTATCGCGATCCGGCCTGTCCGTGGGCGTACTCGGCGAGCCCGGCACTGCGGGTGCTGGAG
>JANXXF010000214.1 GCA_025350775.1 Actinomycetes bacterium | reverse complement strand
GGAACTCATTTCAGAATGAGCGCCGTCCACGGCCCGCGCGGATCGTCATTCGGCCCGACTCTTGTCCGGGCGGCCAGCCTGGCCGGCGAGCCGGTCAGCCCACCCGCTCGCTCCGAGGGCCCCGAGGTTCAACGCTCATTCTGAAATGAGTTCTGACAGCCAGGCGCCTGACCCGGGGCGGCAGCGTCCCGCCCCGCCCCGCCCTACGGCCTACAGGTCGAGGATCGCGGGCGCGATCGCACGCAGCATCGCCAGGCCGAACGGGTCGTCGTCGTCCGAGAGCGCCTGGATTGCGACCTGGTCGGCACCGGCCGCAAGCTGCTCCTGCACCCGGGCGCGAATCACGTCCTCGCTGCCGTAGGCGACGAGCGCCTCCACCAGCCGATCGGAGCCGCCGTTGTCGAGGTCGCTCTCGTCGTAGCCGAGCCACTCCAGGTTTTTGCGATAGTTCGGCGTGTCGAGGTACCAGCCGATCGACGCGCGGGCCCGGCGGTAGGCGACACCCGGGTCGGGGTCGAGCACGACCTTCTGCTCGACGATCAGCAGCGCGTCCGGGCCCATGATCTCGCGGGCGCGGCGGGTGTGCTCCACCGGCACAAGGTAGGTGTGGGCGCCCTGGGCGCGCTCCGCGGCAAGCTGCAGCATCGGCGGGCGCAACGCGGCGAGCACGCGATCGACGGGTGGGCGCTGCACCGGGTTCGCGTCCTGCGGGCTGACGAACGGGTCGTCGTCCATCTGGTCGAGGTACGTGCGCATCGTTGCGACGGGCCTGCTGTAGCTGTGGCCGCGCGGGTCGACTTGCCGCTTGTGGCTGACGCCGAGGCCCAGCAGGAAGCGGTTGTCGAAGCCGTCCGCCAGGACCCGCGCAGCGCCAGCCGCCGCTACCGGGTCGCGGCCCCAGATGTTCGTGATGCCGCTCCCGATCAGCATGCGCTCACTGGCAGCGAGCAGGATCGCCGCGTTCGAGAACGACTCGCGGGTGCCGAGGCCTTCCGGGTACCAGAGGGCGCCGTAGCCGAGCTCGTCGATGGCGGCGACGGCCGGCCTTGCCTCCGCTGCCGAGGCCATCGTCAGGTGGCTCGACCAGGCGCCGATGCGTCCCAGCCGCGTGCGGATCTCGCTCGTCGCAGTCATGCCGGGAAGCTACCTGGTGTGGAGCCGCACCCGACCGGTCTGGCGTCGGCCGATCCGGAGACTCCAGAACCCATACTCTCTCGGCATGTCTCGCACCGCATCGCCCCCCGCTGCCGCCGTTGCCCGCATGCTCGCCGCCCGTCCGCGCCTCGTCGCCGTGCGGCCCGCCGGCGAGGTCGTGCCTCGCCTGGAGCGGGATCTGATCCTCCACGCGGCGCCTGCACAACCCTGGGCCGCGATGTCCGAGCTGCTGCGCGGCGGGATGATCGGCGCGGCGCTCAACGAGGGGCTCGCCGCTACCCCGGAAGAGGCCGAGCGCAAGGCTGCCGCCGGCGAGATCCGCTTCGCGGCGGCGCAGGACCACTCGGCGATGGCGGGCGGGGTCGGCTCGATCAGCTGGTCGACGCCGGTCGTCGTGGTCGAGGACGCCGTAACTGGCGCGCAGGCCTTTCATCCCGTGATGGAGGGTCTCACCGGCAAGGCGCTCGTGCTCGGCATGTACGAGCCGGAGGTGCTCGAGCGGCTCGCCTGGATGCGCGAGGAGCTGGCGCCCGCGCTGGAGGCCGCGATCGCCGCCGTCGGCGGGATCGACGCGCACGCGATCATGGGCGAGGCGCTGCGCCGCGGCGACGAGCTGCACAACCGCAATGCAGCCGCGACCTCGATGCTGGTCGAGCAGCTGGCGCCGGGCCTCGCGCGAGCGGGTGTCGATCGGGCCGTCAGCGAGCGCGTCTTCGCATTTGTGCGCACCAACGCTCAGTTCTTCGTCGCCGTCTCGCTGGCCGCCGCGCGTCTCGCGCTCGACCTCGCCGACGGGGTCGCCGGGTCGGGCCTCGTCACGGCCTGCGGCGCCAACGGCACCGAGGCCGGCATCCGCGTCTCCGGCCTGCCCGGCCGCTGGTTCACCGCGCCCGCTGAAGTGCCGGAGGGCATTCTCTTCCCCGGCTTCGGGCCCGAGGACGCCGGCCGTGGCTGTGGTGACTCGTTCCTGGTCGAGTGCTTCGGGCTGGGCGGGACGCTGCTCGCGGCGGCGCCGGCGCTGTGGCCCGTCGTCGGTGTCGACGAGGCGAGGGCGCGGGAGATCTTCAGCGATGCCCAGCGGATCGCCCTGGGTGAGCACGCCGACTACCGGGTGCCCCTGCTCGGCGACGCGGCCGCCCCGGCGGGGGTCGACGCCCGGCTCGTCGTGGCGACCGGCATCCGGCCGGTGATCGACATCGTGATGGTGCACCCCCAGCGCGGCCGCGGCGCCGTCGGGTTCGGGCTGACCTCGCCACCGCTCGCGTGCTTCGAGCAGGCCGTTGCGGCGCTCGACGCCGAGGCCGGCCGGTGAGCGGTACCCCGGTGAGCGCCGCGCCGCCGGGGGGCGGCACCCGGCCCGTGAGCGCCACCCCGGTGGGCTCCCGCAGCGAGCGGCCCAGGGCGGCCGACCCGGCGGGCCGTTTCGTGCGCCGGGACAGCGCGTTTCGCGAATGGGTGACGGATCGCCCGGAGCCGGGCCGCTACCACCTCTACGTCTGCCACGCCTGTCCGTGGGCGCACCGGACGGTCATCGTCCGTGGCCTCAAGCGGCTCGAGGACGTGATCGCGTTCACTGCCGTCGACCCGCTGCGCGACGAGCGCGGCTGGCGCTTTCTGCCCGGCGACCCCGACCCGCTGAACGGCTTCCGTTTCCTCGCCGAGGCGTACCTGGCGACCGACCCCGGCTTCGCCGGCCGCGTCACGGTGCCGGTGCTGTGGGACGTGCGCGAGGGCCGGATCGTCAACAACGAGAGCTCCGAGATCATCCGCATGCTCAACGCCTGGAGCGACGAGGGCCCCGACCTGTATCCCGAGCCGCTGCGCGCCGAGATCGACGCCGTCAACGAGCGCGTGTACCACGGCGTCAACAACGGGGTGTACCGGGCCGGTTTCGCCGCGACGCAGGGGGCGTACGAGGAGGCGTTCGATGAGCTGTTCGCCACGCTCGACTGGCTGGATGAGCGGCTGGCCGGGCGGCGCTTCCTTGTCGGCGGGCCGGAGCCGACCGAGGCCGACTGGCGCCTGTTCGTGACGCTCGTCCGCTTCGACGCGGTGTACGTCGGCCACTTCAAGTGCAACCTGCGGCGGATCGCCGACTACCCGGCACTCTCGGCCTACGTCCGCGACCTCTACCAGCAGCCCGGCATCGCCGGAACGGTCGACTTCGACCACATCAAGCGCCACTACTACATGACGCACGCGAGCCTGAACCCGAACGAGATCGTGCCGAAAGGGCCGGCGCTCGACCTGCTCGCGCCGCACGGTCGCGAGCGGCTCGGGTAGCGCTCCGCGCAGGCGGGCAGACCGGGACGGGTGCCGTCAGGCGCTGTGGCGGCTGCCGGTGCCGCGGGTGCTGCCGGGCAGCTCCGCCAGCACCGTCTGGAGCAGCGCGCCCGTGACCAGCATCGACGGGATCGCGCGCAGG
>JANXXF010000189.1 GCA_025350775.1 Actinomycetes bacterium | reverse complement strand
CTCATGGCGGCATTCTCGCTGGTGCGCCGGGGACGGGCGCCGCTACCCGCCGGGGACGAGCGCCGCTACGCGCCGAGCTCGCGCGCGATCACGAGCTGCTGGATCTCGTCGGTGCCCTCGCCGATCGTCAGGATCTTTGCGTCGCGGTAGAAGCGACTGACGGCAAACTCGTCGAGGTAGCCGTAGCCACCGTGGATCTGCACGGCCTCCTCGGCGCAGCGCACGGCGAGCCGTCCGGACTTGAGCTTGGCCTGCGCCGCGGTGAGCGTGAAGTCGCGCCCGGCGTCCTTCAGCCGTGCCGCCCGGTAGACGAGCAAGCGCGTCGCCTCGATCTCCGTGGACATGTCGGCGAGCTTGGCCTGGATCAGCTGGAACTTCGAGATCGCGCGGCCGAAAGCCCGCCGCTCCTGCGCGTACGCGAGCGCCAGGTCGAGAGCGCCCTGCGCCAGCCCGACTCCCATCGCGGCGACGCCGATGCGCCCGCTGTCGAGCACCTGCAGGAACTGGCGGAAGCCCTCCCCGCGCGGGCCCAACAGGTTGCCCTCCGGCACACGGCAGTCCGCGAACGAAAGCGGCCGCGTGTCCGACGCGTTCCAGCCCAGCTTGCGGTACGGCTGCCCGACCTCGTAGCCGGGCGTCCCGTTGGCGACGATCACGTTCGAGACCTCGCCCTCGCCCGTCAGCGCCGTGATCGTGACGACGCCGGAGAGCGGCGTCCCGGCATTGGTGATGAACTGCTTGGCACCGTCGATGACCCACTCGCCACCGTCCAGCCGCGCCCGCGTCAACGTGTTGCCGGCGTCGGAGCCGGACTCCGGCTCGGTGAGGCCGAAGGCGCCGAGGATCTCACCGGCGCAGAGCCGCGGCAGCCACTCCGCTTTCTGCTGCGCGTTGCCGAAGAGGTAGATCGGCTGCGTGCCCAGCGAGGTGTGCGCGCACAGCGTGATCGCCACGGAGGAGTCGATGCGCGCCAGCTCCTCGACGACGAGCGCATAGGCGAGCGAGTCGCCGCCCGCGCCGCCGACCGCCTCGGGGAACGGGATGCCCATCAGGCCGAGCCCCGCGAGCTTGCGGACGATCTCGACGGGGAAGCGGCGCTCACGGTCGAGCTCCTCCGCAATCGGCGCGACCTCCTGCAGGGCGAAGTCGCGGGCGAGCGCCTGGATCTCACGGTGCTCGTCGGGCAGGTCGAAGTTCACTGGGACCCCACGGGCGCAGCCTACAGCTCGATGCGCGAGCCCATGATCACGGTGCGGTCGCGCGGCAACTGGAAGTATTCGGCGGCGTCGGCGGTGATGTGCGAGGTTGCGACGAACAGGCGCTTGCGCCAGCGGCTCATGCCGGGCGCGTCGCCGCGGCGCAGCTCGATCGTGGAGAGGAAGTACGAGATGTCCTCGTCGACGTCGAGCGGGCTCTCGATCTTCGCGGCACGCAGCAGGCGCATCAGCTCGGGGATGTTCGGCTCGTCCATGTAGCCGAAGCGCGCCGAGACATGGGTGATCCCGTCGTCGCTGTAGCCGAGATCGTCGAGGACGAGGCGCTCCGCCAGCGGGACGTGCGGGACGGGCTGCGTCTCGACCGAGAGGATCACGACGTGCCGGTGCAGGATGTGGTTGTGCTCGACGTTGGAACGCATCGCCAGCGGCGCCGTCTCCTTGCCGCGGTTGAGGAAGACGGCGGTGCCGGGGACGCGCAGCAGCGGCGGCTGCAGCTCGTGCAGCATGTCGATGAACTCGCGCAGCGAGCCCTCGTCGCGCTCGCGCAGGCGCGAGACGAGCTCGCGGCCGCGCTGCCAGGTCGTCAGCACGGTGAAGGCGGCGAGGCCGATCAGCAGCGGGAGCCAGGCTCCGTGCACGAACTTCGTCGCGTTCGCGGCCAGGAAGAGGACGTCCACCGTGAGCAGCCCGCCCGCCCCGACCAGCACGACCCACAGCGGCTTGCCCCACTGGTGGCGGACGACGTAGAAGAACAGCAACGTCGTGATCGTGATCGTGCCAGTCACCGCCATGCCGTACGCGTAGGCCAGGGCCGACGAGGTCTTGAAGGTGAGGACGAGCGTGACCACCGAGACGAGCAGCGCCCAGTTGACCCAGGGGACGTAGACCTGCCCGATCGTCTCCTCGGACGTGTGGGCGATCCGCAGCCGTGGCAGGTAGCCGAGCTGGGCGGCCTGCCGGGCGACCGAGAACGCACCGGTGATAACCGCCTGCGAGGCGATCACCGTGGCCGCCGCCGCGAGAAAGACCATCGGCACCCGCCCCCAGTGCGGCACCAGCAGAAAGAACGGGTTGGCGATGTTCCTGACCGGGTCCTCGAGGACGACGGCGCCCTGGCCGAGGTAGCTGAGGATGCAGGCCGGGAAGACGACGAACAGCCACACGCGCGAGATCGGGCCGCGACCGAAATGGCCCATGTCGGCGTAGAGCGCCTCGGCGCCGGTGACCGCGAGCACGATCGCTGCAAGCGCGAAGAAGGCGACGTCGAAGTGGCCGGCGAGGAACTCCGCCGCGTAGCTGGGCGAGAGGGCCTTGAGAATCGCCGGGTTGCCGACGATGCCGTGGACACCGAGCGCCCCGATCACGGTGAACCAGACGCCCATGACCGGCCCGAACAGCTTGCCGACGGTATTGGTGCCGAGGCGCTGGGCGAGGAACAGTACGACGATGATGGCGATCGTGATCGGCAGGACGAGGTGTTGCAGCGAGGGCGCCGCCACCTTCGTGCCTTCGATCGCCGAGAGCACGGAGATCGCCGGCGTGATCATGCTGTCGCCGAAAAACAACGACGCGCCGAAGACGCCGAGCCCCGCCAGCAGCAGCTTGGTGCGCCGCCCGCCGGCGACGTGCTTGCGCCGGATCAGCGTGATCAACGCCATGATGCCGCCTTCACCATCGTTGTCGGCGCGCATCACGAGCATGACGTAAGTGAGCATCACGACGATCAGCACCGACCAGAAGATCAGCGAGATGACGCCGTAGACGTTGGCCGTGGCGGCCGCGACCGGGTGCGGGTCCGCCGGGTTGAACACCGTCTGCACCGCGTAGAGCGGGCTCGTGCCGATGTCGCCGAACACGACGCCGAGCGCGCCGAGAGCGAGGGCGCCGCGGGCGGCAGTGCCGTGCCCACCGCTGTCAGTTATGTCTTCGTCCTGCCGCACCGAACCTCGGCGCGTCATCCTACCGTAGAGGCATCTCCGCGCCGGTCGGCGACGGCTCGAAGCCGTACTGCTGGTCGAGGCTGGAGTGGTAGCCTAGGCGCATCAACGCGGAACTCCTCGACCTTCGCAACCGCACCTATGCAGCCTTCGTGGAGCTTGGTCGCGCACCGGCCGCGCGGGAACTCGGGACCGCGTCTGTAGTGCAGGACGGCTGGCGTCAGCTACATGAAGCCCATGCCCTCGTGCTCAATCCGGCTACCGACGAGATCCGGATGGCGAACCCGTTCTCCGCGGTACCGACGGCCTATCGGGTACAGGCAAACGCTCACTGGTGGTACGCGAATTGCGCCTGGGATGCGTTCGGGATTCTCAGCGCCCTCGACGTAGACGGGCAGATCGAGTCGTCCTGTCCCGACTGCGGAGAGTCGTACCGGGTGCAGGTAATCGACCGCAAGATCGACCGTGCCGATTTACTCTTCCACTGCCTCGTCCCAGCCGCGCGCTGGTGGGATGACATCATTTTCACCTGAAGCGCAATGAATCTCTTCCGATCGGAAGAGCACATCGCACGCTGGCTCGGTGAGCGGACGCCCGGCGCAACTATCCCGGCACAGACGATTTGCGACCTCGCCCACGCATGGTGGGACACACGACTACATGCAGACTGGCGACCGCGTACCCGAGCAGAGAACCAGGCAATCCTCGACGATCTCGGTCTCGTTGCACCGTTCTGGAACCTGCCCTAACTGAGCGACGACTCTTCGGTTGCGACGCTCGCGGGAATCCCGCGAAAGTCAGTCGGACGCGGCGGCTTTACGCAAGCGCTCGGGGAGCGCCTGGAGGAGCTTCCAGGCGATCCGCCCGTCGGACTCGACGATGCCGCGGAAGTCCCAGGAGGCCAGCCCGTGGCAGCGCAGCTCGGTCGCCGCGGTCACGGTCGCCGTCCGCGCGCCGCCGTCGATCAGCGCGATCTCGCCGAAGTACTCGCCCGGCCCGAGCCGCGCGACCTCGCTGCCGCCCCTGGTAACCACCGCCGTGCCGGCCTCGATCACGAAGAAGCCGGCGCCGCTGCCGCCCTGGGTCATCACCGTTTCGCCGGCCTCGAACGTCCGCTCCTTGAACGACTTGCGGAGCCGGTCGAGCTCTTTCGGCTTCAGGTCGACGAAGAGGGGAACGCGGCCGAGTGCGTCGCTCGTCAGTGCCATGCCGGGATCCTACGCGGTCGGCGCGACGGCGGCCAGACCTCCGACAGCGGCCGCTCCGCCGGGAACCATGCGCGTCAGTGGGAGCCCGTCGTTGGCGCGGGCGCGGGCCCGGCGTGGAATGCCTCAGCGGCACGCTCGATCCACGGCGTCGCCTCGAGCCGCTGGAAGCTCTCGCGCGCCTCGGCAAAGAGCAGCCCGGCATCGTCCGGCCGGCCCTGCTGGACGAGCGTCTCGCCGTGCTCGAGCTGGGTGACCGCCAGCCAGAAGACGATCCCGAGCTCGCGGAAGATCCGCTCGGCAGACTCGAAGCCCGCCTCGTCTCCCTCCAGCCGCGCCCGGAAGCGGTGGGCCTGCGCCTCCAGATACGGCGATCGCCGCCCCGGCGGAGCGTCCTCCAGGAACGCCAGCAGCTCGCGCACCTTCGCCCTGTCGTCGAGCGCCAGGGCCGCCTCCAGCGCTGCAACGACACCCTGCTTGGCCGACTGCTGCCCATAGCCGAGCGTCCGGGTAGCCTCGATCGTCGCTTCGCCGGCCACGAGCGCCTCCCGGGGGCGGCCCTCGGCCTGGTAGATGGACGCTTGCGCCCCGAGGTAGGAGCCGCAGTCCTGGAGGTCGGTCGACCCGTCGAGGTGCGAGAAGAGCGCGAAGACCTTCCGCGCCTCGTCGACCCGGCCGCGATGCAGATGAATCTCGAGGACGGACGACAGAAGGCTGAGCAGAACGCCGCCGGATCGTGTCTGCTCCTCGCTCGGCTCCTCGATCTGCATGAGCGCCTCGTCCCAGCGTCCGAGCATGAACAGCGGATAGGTCAGCTCGGCAAGTGAGGCCCATTCGAACGGCCGGCTACCGAGCTTCCGGGCGTGCACGAGGCACTCGCGGAGATAGTCGAGCGACTCGGCGTATCTGTCGCGGCGGAACTCGCCGTCGGAGAGCGTGAAGGATGCGGTGGCAGCTTCCTCGGCGAGGTCATGCGCGAGCGCGATCTCGAGCGAACGCTTCATGAGCGCGCCGGTCTCCTCGACATGTCCGCGGCTGAAGGCGATCGCACCCTTGGCTCGGAGCGCGATCGCGAGCACCCTCGGATAGCGCTGGGCTTCGGCGATGTCGAGCGCGAGCTCGGCCCGCTCGCTGGCCCGCTCCAGATCACCGCGAAACCAGTAGGCCCGGGCCAGTGCGGCGGCGAGCAGGGCGATGTCCTCGTCCGGCGCGTCGTTCGCGATCAGCTCGAACGCGCGCTCCGTCCGCGCCAATGCCTCGTCGCGGCGCCCGGTGAAGCCCTGAACCCGACCCAGCCTGCCGACTGAGCGGGCGGCGGCATGGAGGTCGCCCGCGCTCTCGTAGATCGCGATCGCAGCTTCGAGCAGCTCGCCCGCCCCCTCCGGGTCGGCCGCCCGCCCGGCCAGCTCGCCGGCACGGTCGAGCAGGGCGGCCCGCTGGAGCGGCTCGTCGGCGAGCTCGGCAGCGTGCTCGAAGTAGCGCCGCGCCTCTCCGGCGGCGGCGAGCGAGGCGGCCCGCTCGCCGGCACGGGCGAGCATCTGCCGGGCCTGCTGCTTGATCTCACCGGCGTCGTCGGCGTCGGGCGCCGCCCGGAAGGCGTCGACGTAGTGGGAGGCGATCACCTCGACCACCTCGTCCTCCTCGGCGCCGAAGGCAACGGTCAGATAGTCGGCTGCGGCAAGGTGACGGGCACGGCGCTCGCGCTTCGAGAGGGTCTCGTAGGCGACGTGGCGGACGAGGTCCTGGAGGAAGCCGTACTGGCCGTGCTCGGGCGAGCGGGGATCGGCCTGCACGCCGAGCACCTCCTTGCGCACGAGCGCGGCGAGCAGCGGCTCGAGCTGGCCGGCGTCGAGTCCGAGGGTGGCGATCAGCGCAGGCTTCGTGAAGGTCTTCCCGAGCACGGAGGCGTCCTGCAGCAGCCGTCGCTCGTCGGGCGAGACGCTGTCGAGGCGGGCGGCAATCAGCGCGTGCAACGTCTCCGGCACCTCCAGCGACTCGACGACGCCGTCGAGCCGGTAGGCCGCGCCCTCGCGGACGATCAGGCGACGGTCGAGCAGCATCCGTACCGTCTCGACCGCGTAGAGGGGGATTCCCTGCGCCCGGGCGAGGATCTGGTCGCGCAGCGGCTCCGGCAGGCCGGGGACGAGCCCGGCGAGCAGCTCGCGCATCGGCTCCGGCGGGAGTGGCTCGAGGTAGAGCGAGGTGAAGCTGCGCTGGCCCGCGCCCCAGGTCGGGCGGCGCTCGTGGAGCTCCGGGCGCGCCAGGGTGACGACGAACAGTCGGTGGCCTCGCGACCAGTCGAGCAGGTACTCGACGAAGTCGAGCAGGCTCGCGTCGGCCCACTGCATGTCCTCGAAGACGAGCACGGTTGGATAGCCGTCGGCCAGCCGCTCGAAGAAGAGGCGCCAGGCGGCGAAGAGGTCGTGCTGGTCGCGCGCCTGATGCTCGGCGAGGCCCAGCAGGTGGGCGAGGCGCGGCTCGACGAAGCTCCGCTCCTCGGCCTCGAGAATGTGCTCGGCGAGCGTTGCGCGCAGCTTTTCGGTCGCCGTGGCGGCGTCGTCTCCCTCGGAGATCCGGCAGCGCATGCGCACCATGTCGGCGAGCGCCCAGTAGGTGACGCCCTCGCCGTACGAGAGGCAGCGGCCGCGATGCCAGTGCGCCGTCTCGGCGATGCCGTCGAAGTACTTGTAAAACTCCCAGGCCAGGCGCGACTTGCCGATGCCGGCGATGCCCGTCACCGAGACGAGGTGCGCTTTGCCCTGGTCGGCGCAGTCGTGGAAGAGATCCTTGATCTGGCGTAGCTCCCGGTCGCGCCCGACGAAGGGGGCCTCCAGCCCCTCCGACTTGAGCGCGCCGCGCAGCCCGGAGACGACGCGGTGGGCCTTCCACAGCGGCACCGGCTCCGCCTTGCCCTTCAGCTCGAACAGGCCCGCCTCCTCGTAGACGATCGTCTGCTCGCTGGCGCGACGCGTCGACTCGCCGACGTAGACTGTCCCCGGCTCGGCAACGGACTGCAGCCGCGAGGCGGTGTTGACGAGATCGCCTGCCACCATCCCCTCGCTCGCGCTGCCCAGCGTGACCGCGGCCTCGCCGGTCAGCACGCCGGCCCGTGCCCGCAGCTCCTGCTCCCCGACCTCCTGGCCGAGCGCCGAGACGGCCGCGACCAGGTCGAGCGCCGCCCGCACCGCCCGCTCGGCATCGTCCTCGGTTGCCGTCGGCGCTCCCCAGACGGCCATTACGGCGTCGCCGATGAACTTCTCCACCGTACCGCCGTAGAGCGAGATAATCCGTCGGCAGGTGTCGAAGTAGCGCGAGAGCAGCTCGCGCACCTGCTCGGCGTCCTTCCTCTCGGAGAGCGGCGTGAAGCCGACCAGGTCGGCGAACAGCACCGTCACGAGGCGGCGCTCCGAGACAGGGGCCTCGCGGGGGGCCGCCGCCGCGGCTGGGGGCGCTGGCGGTGCAGCGGCGTTCAGGGCCGAGCCGCACTCGCCGCAGAACCGCTCGCCCGGCTCGTTCGCCGCACCGCACGCGGGACACGAAAGGGCAAGCGGCTCGGCGCACTCGGCGCAGAACTTGCGCCCGTCGCGGTTCTCGGTACGGCAGTTCCTGCAGGTCGTCACAACCGGAGAGAGTATCCCCGGAGATTCGCCCTGCCAAGCGACGGGCGGATCGTAGAGTATGGGGCGGTGCGACTGACAGTGATCGGCTGCTCGCCGGCCTGGCCGAACCCGGGCCAGGCGAACGCCGGCTACCTCGTCGAGGGGCCCGGCAAGCTCCTGCTCGACTGCGGCCCCGGGGTGCTCTCCCGGCTGCGCGCGCGTGAGGGCGGCTGGCCCGAGGTCGACGCGATCGTGCTCAGCCACCTCCATCTCGACCACTGGGGCGACGTGCTCGCCTGGTTGTGGGGGTCGGTCGCCGGCCCGGGCGCGGGCCTCCGCGCACCGGAGATCTGGCTGGCCCGCGGCCAGCGCGACGAGCTGCTGGAGATCGCTGCCCGCCTCGGCGACAACGGCATGCTCCGTCGCAGGTTCCAGGTCGTCGAGTACCCGCTCGACGAGCCGTTCCAGGTCGCCGGCTTCGAGGTGCTCGCGGCGCCCGTCGCGCACTACACGATGCCGACCTGCGGCCTGCGCCTCTCGGACGGCGCGTCGACGCTCGCCTACTCGGCCGACACGGGGCCGACCGAGGCGCTCACGCGGCTGGCCGGCCGAGCCGATCTCTTCCTGTGCGAGGCGACGCTCGCCAACGGCGCGCCGGACGGCCCGCCCCGCGGCCACCTCTCGGCAGCCGAGGCCATCGCGGCCCACGAAGCGTCCGGGGCAGCACGGCTGGTGCTCACGCACCGACCGGTCGAGCTGCCCCATCCGGAAGGCGTCGAAGTGGCCGTCGCTGGTCTCTCCATCGAGCTCTGACGGGGCGGCACGCCCGGGCACAACACTCGTCGACGATCGGGCAGACCCAACTACGAGCAAATGGTGGAACTCAACGGAACACTCTCGAACCACGAAGTACTCCTTGAGATTTCTGAGCTCACAGTCTTGAAAGAGCACCTATTACAGGGGTTTCATGGACAGCCAGACGCACCCGCCGCACCGAAGCCGCGGGCCGGACTGATCAAGCAGACGATCATCCGAGTGCTCGACGACGCCAAGGCGCCGTTGCGTGTAACCGAGATCCGCCGAACTTGCGAGCAGCTACTCCGCGCGCCGGTGAACCGCTCGACGGTCTCGGACTGCCTGATCAAGCACACGGAGGGAGGTTGTCCCGTAGCTCGTAGAACTTGGTGGCGGTCTCTCCTGCCTCGTCCGCTCCGGCTGGGAGCGTGCGGGGCGATCTGCGACAGATCGAAGGAGGAACCGCCGTGAAGAAGTCAACCGGATCGCTGGCCCCGGTCGGTGAGCCCTCCCGGGTTTGACGGAGGCTTTGGTATGCACCGTGTTTCGTGGGGCCGCATTTCTGGAGTCAGGCGGCCTCGACGAGTGATCCGGGAGGTCGCCGACTCGGGCGCGATCTGCGACGCGGCGAGCGCGTAGTAGCCGGCGACGGTCGTCCCGTCGGTGGTGACGAAGACGCGCGCGGAGCGCGACCCTTGGGCTGCCCGGGCATACGGTTTCAGCCAGTCGTCGAGAGCCGGCTCGCCGCAGTCGAAGCCGTCGAGCTGGTGCCGTCGATCGAGCACAAACTCGTTCCAGCGCTTGTCGTCGAGCCGGAACGAGCCGCGGTCGGCGAGCACGCACTCGGCCTCGACCAGCGCCGCGCCCATCACGAAGTCGGTCAGGTTCTGGTGCCGCGCCGTCGACACCGATGGCAGTGAGGCGCTCCTGCATAGCCGTCTCCCTACCGCTCCCGCCGCCGCAGCTCCGCCTCGACCATGTCCGGATCGAGCCCGCGCGCCGCGAGCACGACGTAGCTGTGGAACCAGAGGTCGGCGAGCTCGCCGATCAGCAGCTCGTCCGACTGGCTGACGGCGGCGATCGCCACCTCGACGCCCTCCTCCCCCACCTTCTGGGCAGCGGCGCCCGGCCCGTCGGCCAGCAGCTTCGTCACGTACGAGCCCTCCGGCCGCTCGAGCGCGCGCTGCGCCACCTTGCGCCAGAGCCACGGCGCAAAGCAGGAGCGGCTGCCCGTGTGGCAGGTCGGGCCGGCCGGGCGCACCTTGAGCAGGATCGTGTCGCCGTCGCAGTCGTCGCGCAGCTCCTCCACCTCGAGCACGCCCAGCGTGTTGCCGGAGGTCTCACCCTTCTGCCAGAGCTGCTGGCGTGAGCGCGACCAGAACGTCGCCAGCCCGGTCTGCTCCGTGCGACGGCGCGCCTCGGCGTTCATGTAGGCGAGCATCAGCACGCGCCCGCTCTCGGCGTCCTGGACGATCACGGGGGTCAGCGCGTCGGGCTGCGTGCCCCCGGGGGTCAGATCCGCATCGGCCATCCGGCCTCCTTCAGCTCGCTCTTCAGGACGGGAATCCGCTCGGGCGCCTCGTGCACGATCGACGCGACGAGCGCGGCCTCGGCGCCGACTGCGAACGCGTCGGCAATGTGCGCGGCGGTGCCGGCGCCCCCCGAGGCGATCACGGGGACGGGGACGGCGTCGCAGATGAGGCCGGTCAGCTCGAGGTCGTAGCCGGCGCGGGTGCCGTCGGCGTCGATCGAGGTGAGCAGGATCTCGCCGGCGCCGCGGCGCACCGCGGTCTGCGCCCACTCCACCGCGTCGATGCCGCGCGGGGTGCGGCCGCCGTGCGTGACCACCTCGAACCAGCGCCCGGGGCGGCCTGAGGGATGCGTGGCCTCGCCCGGTTCGCGGCGCTTCGCGTCGATCGCGCACACCACCGCCTGCGCGCCGAACTCGTACTCCAGCTCCTCGATCAGGCCGGGCACGTCGAGCGCAGCCCGGTTGACGCTCACCTTGTCGGCGCCGGCGCGCAGGATCGCCCGCGCATGCTCGGTCGCCGAGATGCCGCCACCCACGGTGAACGGGATCTCCAGCTCCGCCGACATGTGCTCGATGAGGCGCAGCAGCGGGTCGTGGCCGTGCACGGTCGCGGTGATGTCGAGGAAGACGAGCTCGTCGGCGCCCAGGTCGGAGTAGCGCGTTGCCAGCTCGACCGGGTCGCCGATGTCGCGCAGGTCGACGAAGTTGACGCCCTTGACGACGCGCCCACCCGTCACGTCGAGGCAGGGGATCAGGCGCTTCTTGACCATGCCAGCACATTCCTCAGCAGCCGCTCGCCCGGCTTGGCGCTGCGCTCGGGATGGAACTGGACGCCGGCGACGGCGCCCGCGTCCACCGCGGCGCACAGCGGCCCGGCGTGGTCGACCTCGGCGGCAACAACGGCACGGTCGGCGGGGGCGACGGCGAAGCTGTGAGCGAAGTAGACATCCTCGCCCTCGAGGCCCGCGAGCAGGGGCGACGGGCGCAGCAGGCGCAGGGTGTTCCAGCCCATGTGCGGGACGCGCGGCGCGACCACGCGACGGACGGGGCCTGCGAGCAACCCGAGGCCGCGGCCGCCCTCCTCGTGCTCATCGAACAGCAGCTGCAGGCCGACGCAGATGCCGAGCACGGGCCGCCCGGCGGCTGCCCGCTCGCGGATCGCCTCGTCGAGGCCGCGCGCGACCAGCCCGGCCATCGCGCTCTCCGCGTGACCGACCCCCGCGATGATCGCCAGCGCGGCTTCGCGCACGGTGGCGGGATCGCTGGTCGTAACCGTCTCAACGCCCTGCCGGGCCAGCGCCGACTGCACCGAGCGGAGGTTGCCGGCGCCGTAGTCGGCGAGGACAGCACGGAAGCCGGCGCCCGCGCCGGTGCCCGTCACGCCTCGCCCTTGGTCGAGCGGACGCCGGTCGAGGTGATAGCACACGCCTCGCGCAGCGCGCGGCCGAGCGCCTTGAAGGCAGCCTCGGCGACGTGATGGTCGTCGGCGCCGGCCGACTCGACGTGCACGGTGAACCCGGCCTGCATCGTGAAGCGTTCGAGAGCGTGCGGCAGCAGGCTCACGGCGAGCCCGCCCACGCGGTCGCCGCTGAACGTGAGTGCTATCTCGGCGTGCGGCCGCTTGACGAGGTCGACAGCGGCCATGGCACGCGCCTCGTCCATGGGGACGACTGCGGAGCCGTAGCGGGTGACCCCGGCGCGCGCGCCCAGCGCCTGCGCGTACGCGTCGCCGAGCGCGGCGAGCACGTCCTCCACGGTGTGGTGCTCGTCGACGTTGAGGTCGCCGCCGGCGAGCAGGTCGAGGTCGGCGCCGCTCTGGAAGGTCATCAGCGTGAGCAGGTGGTCGAGGAAGCCGATGCCGGTGGCGACACGCGCGCGGCCGCGGCCGTCGAGCTGCAGAGAGATGCGCAACGCCGTCTCGGTGGTGGTGCGGATGACGAGGGCGCCGCGGCGGGTGGAGGCGGCAGCGGCGTCGGCGGCGCCGAGCGCGGCGAGCAGCCGGTCGTTGTCGCCGGGGAGGCGCGGCGTGATGCGAATGCCGTCGGGGAAGCGGCGCACCATCAGGCCCTGCTGCTCGAGCGCGTCGGCGCAGGCAGCGGCGTCGGCGAGTGGCACGAAGAGGAAGTTGGCGGCGGACGCGGGCACGGTGAAGCCGACAGCGACGAGCGCGTCGCGCATCCGCTCGCGCTCGGCGATGGTGTCGGCGACGTCGGTGCGCGGGTCGCGCAGCGCAGCCGCGGCGATGCGCGCCGACGGGATCGCGATCGGGGCCGGGCTGCGCCGCGCGGTGAGCGCGGCGGCGACCGCCGGCTGAGCGACCGCGTAGCCCACCCTCAGGCCCGCCAGCCCGAACGCCTTCGACAGCGTGCGTAGCACGACGAGGTTCGGCAGCTCCGCGACGAAGGGCACGACCGTCTCGCCGCCGTACTCGACATATGCCTCGTCGACGACGACGAGCGTCCCGGGCAGCGCGCGCGCGACCGCGGTGATCTCCGCCGGGGCCAGGGAGGCCCCGGTCGGGTTGTTCGGGTTGCAGAGCCACAGCACCGCAGCGCCGCGCGCTGCATCCGCGGTGAACGCTGGATCCGCGGTGAACGCGACGTCGACGACCTCGGCGTTCTCCAGCAGCGATGCGACGCGGTACACGGGGTACGTCGGCCCGACGATCGCGGCGCGACGCCCCGCCGAGAGATACGTCCGCGCGACCATGGCGATCAGGTCGTCGGCGCCAGCGCCGACGGCGATCCAGTCGGGGTCGAGGCCGGGCACGCCGGCCGAGCCGCCGCCCGGGCCGGCACCCTCGCCACCACCCTGCCCCACGCCGCCGGCGAGGTACGCGACGGCCGCCTCGCGCAGCTCCCGGTAGGAGCCCTCGGGGTACTCGTTGAGGCGGGCGAAGCTCTCGGAGAGCGGGATCTGCGGGACGCCCGGCAGCGGCGGCACGTTGCCGTCGAAGCGGAGGATCTGCGCGGGCTGGAGACCGTGGCGGCGCGCCACCTCGGCGAGCGGGGTCGCCCAACGGTACGGGGTGAACTCCGGCGCCGTCTCGCGCGGGGTTGGCACCTGTGGCGCCGGCCCGCCCTGTGCCGGCACGCCCCGCGTCAGCTCGCCTCCGGTCGGCCCTCTCTGCGGATCGCTCTCCATGTCTATCATGCTAACACGCTAACACGCTGCTATGCGCCGAAGCGCGCCTCGACAGCGGCCCCGTGCAGCGGCAGGCCTTCGACCCGCGACAGCGCCGCCACGACGGCGCGCATGTGCCCGAGCCCCTCCTGCGTGGCGCGAACGATCTCGACCGGCTTGAGGAACGCCTCCAGCCCGAGCCCGCCCGAGCCCCGCGCGAGCCCGCCTGTCGGCAGCACGTGATTCGTCCCGGCCGCGTAGTCGCCAAGCACCGCGCTGCCCTCGTTGCCGAGGAAGATCGCGCCGGCGTTGCGCACGCGGGCGAGCGCCGCCTCGGGGTCGGCGACCATCAGCTGGAGGTGTTCCGGCGCGTAGTCGTCGGAGCGGGCGAGCGCCTCGTCGAGGCTGGCGACAACCTCGATGCGGATCTGTGGATTGTCGCCGAGCAGCGCGCGGACGGCGCCGGCGAGAGTGCCGCTGGTGGTGACGAGGATCGTCTCGCTGTCGGGGCCGTGCTCGGCCTGCGCGCGCAGGTCGGCGGCCACCCAGTCGGCGCGCGCGGTGTCGTCGGCGACGATCAGCACTTCGCTGGGGCCGGCGGGCAGGTCGATGCCGACGCGGCTCGCGACGAGCAGCTTGGCCGCCGTGACCCAGCGGTTGCCCGGCCCGACGATCTTGTCCACGGAGGCGATCGACTCGGTGCCGTAGGCGAGGGCGCCGATGGCCTGCGCGCCGCCGACGGCGTACACCTCGTCGATGCCGAGCTCGCGGGCGGTGGCCAGGACGACCTCGGCGGGGCGCGGCGAGCAGACGGCGATGCGGCCCACGCCCGCGACCTGCGCCGGCACGGCGGCCATCACCAGCGACGACGGCAGCGTGGCGCGGCCGCCCGGCACGTAGACGCCCACCGAGCCGAGCGGCAGGTACCGGCGCTCGGTGCGGACGCCGGGGTACGGCTCGCAGGCGATGTCGTGGGGGCGTTGCAGCTCGTGGAACTCGCGGACGACGCGCGCCAGCTCGCGGATCGCGACGACCACGTCGTCATCCACCCGTGCGGCGGCGATCCGCTCGGCCGGAACGCGCACCGCGGTGAGCCGCTCGCGGTCGAGCTTCTCCGTCCAGTCGAGCAACGCGGCGTCGCCGCGCTCGCGGACGTCGGCGACGATCTCCGCGGCGACCGGGATCGCATCGTCGAGGTTGGCGCCGCCCCTCATGCCGCGCCCGTCACGGGATCAGCCGCTCCACCGGCACGACCAGGATCGACGACGCGCCGAGCTCCTTCAGCCGCGGCAGCAGATCCCACACCCCATCGACGTCGACCGCCGCGTGTACCGCGATCATGCCCTCGTCGGCGAGCGGCAGCACCGTCGGCGAGCCCATCCCCGGCAGGACGTCGCGGATCGCCCCCAATGCGGCGGCCGGCGCGTTCATCATCAAATACCGGCGCCGGCGAGCGGCGACGACGCCGCGCAGC
>JANXXF010000149.1 GCA_025350775.1 Actinomycetes bacterium | reverse complement strand
AAGCACCGGTGCGGGCTCGATCTCGGCGGCCGGCGACTCCACCGTCGTGGCCGTCCCTGCGGCCGGCGGCGCCACTGTCGTGGCCGTCCCTGCAGCCGGCGCCTGGCTTCCTGCGACACCCGCGCCTGGCAGGCCGAGCGGCTGTGCCGGCGCTGTCGCTGCCGCGGCAGCGGCAGCGGCAGCGGCAGCGGCAGCGGCAGCCGCAACTACAGCAGCGGCAAGGACGGGATCGAGGGTGCCAGTGGTGTCGCCGGCCGGGCTGGCCGAGGCATCGCCTCCCGCAGGTGCGGTCCGGGCAGTAGTGGAAATCGCTACATCCGCGGCCTGCGCGAGCAACGTGGCAAAGGTGTCTGCCGGCCCCTGGTCGGTGCTGACGCCGCCGGCGTCGGCGACCGCCGTCACGGGCGCAAGTGCGGCTCTTGCGGTCACTACCATGCGGTCCTTCCTGTCGAGGTGTGGGTGAGGGAGGAGGTGGCCGCCGCGTCACCGAGCACGCGCTCGACGTACCGCTGGGTCTCCTCGTAGGGGGGCACGCCGCCGTAGCGCTGCACGGCGCCAGGCCCGGCGTTGTAGGCGGCGACCGCGAGCCGGGCATCGCCGCCGAAGCGGTCGAGCTGCGCCTTGAGATAGCGCGTCCCGCCGTCGATCGACTGCGCAGGGTCGTACAGGTCGGTCACGCCGAGGCCCGCAGCCGTGCCAGGCATCAGCTGCATGAGACCACCCGCGCCGGCCCTGCTCGTCGCCTGGGGGTTGAAGCCGGACTCGTTCTTGACGACCGCCCGGATCAGCGACGGGTCGACGCCGTAGCGCTCGCCCGCCGCAAGGATCTCGGCCGCGAAGGGCGTGACGTCGGAGGCGGCGCCGGCCGATCCGGCCGTGCCGGTCGTGCCGGTCGCCGCGTAGGCACCGGCCGCCGGCGCTGCGGGCACCCCGTTGGCGCCGAGCGCCTGGCCGAGCTGCTGCGCGAACGACAGCCCCCCGGCGACGGCCGGGGTCGCTGCAGGCGCGGCCGGAACGCCAATGCCCAGCTGCGTCTGGATGTCGGTGACGCGGGCGAGTGTGGCGTCGAAGCTCACGCGCCACCCCCGGCGGCGCGGCGGAACATGCCGAGCGCGACCTCGCCCAGCTCCTCGTCGGCGACCCGGGCCTCACCGAGGCGATGCGCCTCCTCGGCGCGGCCGCGGGCACGCTCGAGCGCCTCGCGATCGCGTGCAGCGCCGTCGAGGACGGAGCGACGCCCCTCGGCCTCACGCTCCTCCTGGGCGAGCCGCAGCTCCGCGGTCTGGCGTTCACGCTCCAGCCGCTCGACGTAGGCCTGCCGGGCCTGGAGGTCGTGCGGCATGACGGGCTGGCCGGGCGCCGGTGCCACAGCGACGCGGGCGGTGTCCACCGCAAGGCGCACGCCAGCGAGCGTGCTCTCGTGGCGGGCGACGACGGCAAGCTGGCGCGCGAGCGCTTCCTTCGCCTGACGTTCGGCCTGCTCGCGAAGTGCACGAACCTGCTCGAGCCTAAAGGTAAAGCGGGACACGGGGACAGAAGGGTGATCGGCCGGCTCCGCTCCGAGTTGAGCTGCGCGACCACCGCACTTCCATGCTCCGAGCGGGACACCGCGTCGCGCAGCAGAGCCGTCCGCGCCCATGGCGAGGCAGGCCCACGTCACATGGGCCGCCACCTTGCCGAGCCGAAGAAGCCCCGCGGGGCTCGCGGGCTACGCCAGCGCCTTGGTGACTGCTTCGACCACGCGATCGATATTGAACGGCTTCACGATGAAGTCCTTCGCGCCGCTCTTCACCGACTCCAGTACTTTCGACTCCTGGCCGAGCGCCGAGCACATGATCACGCGGGCCGTCGGGTCGAACGACAGGATCTGGCGCAGCGCCGATAGGCCGTCCACCTCGGGCATGGTGATGTCCAGGGTGGTCAGGTCGGGCCTGAGCGCCCGAAACTGATCGACGCCCTCCTGGCCGTTTACTGCTTCTCCGACGACCTCGTGGCCCGCCTTGGCCAGGGTGTCGCTGAGCATCTTCC
>JANXXF010000132.1 GCA_025350775.1 Actinomycetes bacterium | reverse complement strand
CACCGTCGAGGCGTGGTCGTTCACCCGCGGCGAGCGGCTGCGGTTCGCGATCGTCGACCGCGCCGCGATCGGCGCCGCCGGCCTCGCCGGCCCCGCCATCGTCCTCGAGGAGACGGCGACCACGTACCTCGACGCCGACTTCCACGCCAGCCTCGGAGCAGGCGGCATCCTCGCCATCCGCGACACGAAGGAGCACTGAGATGGCCGCCGAGCCCGTCGTCTACCGTGCCGGCCGCGCCTCCTCGGGCCGTGCAGCCGCCGCCGCCGACCCCGTCACCACCGAGGTCATCCGCCACGGCCTCAACTCCGGCGCCGAGGCGATCAAGCGGACGCTCGTCCGCACCTCGATGAGCCCGATCATCTACGAGGTGCTCGACTTCGCCGCGGTGCTCTACGACCGCCGGATGCGGCTCCTGGCACAGGCGCCCAGCCTCCCCTTCTTCATGGGCACGATGAGCTTCTGCATCGAGGCCGCCGTCGAGGAGGTCGGCGGCGAGGAGCACCTCTTCCCCGGCGACATCATCCTGATGAACGACCCCTACAAGACCGGGTCGCACCCCCAGGACGCCGCCGTCGTGATGCCGATCTTCCTGCCCGACGGCGGCGAGCTGATCGGCTACTCGGCCATCAAGGCGCACTGGCTCGACATCGGCGCCAAGGAGATCTACTGCACCGACACCACCGACGTCTTCCAGGAGGGGACGATCTTCCCCGGCGTCAAGCTCTACAGCAAGGGCGAGCTGGTCAAGGACATACAGAAGATGGCGACCGCCAACTCGCGCCTGCCGAAGTTCGTGCTGGGCGACATCAACGCGGAAGTCGCAGGCGTGCGTGCGGGAGCGCGCGAGCTCGTGCGGCTGGTGCAGCGCTACGGCCTGGAGACGTTCTCGAACTGCGTCGAGCGGATGTTCGACCACGGTGAGGCGGTCGTGCGCAGCTATCTGGAGCAGCTCCCCGACGGCCGCTACGTCGGCCGTGGCGAGATGGATGACGACGGCATCACGACCGACCCGATTCCGTTCGAGGTGATCCTCGAGATCGACGGCTCGACCGCCCGGCTGGACTTCTCGCAGACGCCGGATGCGCGCAAGGGCCCGGTCAACTGCCCGATCGCCTCGACCGTCTCGGCGGCGCGCGTGATCATGACCATGCTGGCCGGCGGCGGCGAGGCTCCCAACGAGGGCCACTTCCGCCCGATCGAGGTGATCTCACGGCCCGGCTCGATGTTCCACGCGCTGTCGCCGTCGCCGTGCTTCCTCTACGGCTGGCCGGCGATGCAGGCGACCGAGGTCGTGCTCAATGCCGTCGCCGAGGCGATGCCTGAGGCTGTCTCGGCGTGCTCCGGCGGCGACCTCTGCGCGGTGCTCTGGTACGGGGTGCGCGAGGAGAGCGGGCAGTTCTGGGGTGACGGCTCGCCGCATCCGGTTGGGCAGGGCGCCTCGATCCACGGTGACGGCCAGAACGCCCGCCTGCACCACATCGAGGCGGCCACCCGCTTCGCGCCGCTCGAGGTGTGGGAGGCGAAAAACCCCTGGCTGATGGAGCGCTGCGAGCTTGCACCGGACTCCGGCGGCCCCGGCCAGTTCCGCGGCGGCCTGGGGCCCGACATGGCCTTCCACTTCCTCGAGGACGCACTGGCGATCTCGACGATCGAGCGGACGAAGAACGCGCCGTGGGGCCTTGCCGGCGGCCTCTCCGGCCGGGCCAACGCGGGCGAGCTGCGCTTCCCCGACGGCACCACCCGGCCGATCGCCAAGGAGACCGGCGTCGCCCTCCCCAAGGGCACGACGTTCACGATCCGGTGCGGCGGTGGCGGCGGCTACGGCAATCCGGCCGAGCGCGACCGTGAGGCCGTGCTCTCCGACGTCCGTGAGGGGTACATCAGCGAGGAGCAGGCCCGCCTCCACTACCCCCATGCCTTCGCGTAGCCGGCCGTCGCCGGTGATCGTCGACGGCCATACCGACCTGCTCTACGAGCTCGCCTTCCGGTCGGCCGAGGAGGCGCCGTTCGCGACGCACTGGCTGCCGAAGCTGCGGGCGGGCGGCGTCGGCGTGCAGGTGTGCCCCGTCTACGTCGACGTCGGGGATCTCCCCGAGCTCGGGCTGCGCCGTGCCCTGCTGCAGGTGGCAGCCTTCCACCGGGCGGTGCGCGAGAACCCGGGCGAGGTCGCCCACGTCCGCAGTGCCGCCGACCTCGACGGGCTCGATGGCCGCATCGGGCTCGTGCTGTCGCTGGAGGGCGTCGAGCCGCTCGGCTACGACGACGCGCTCGTCGACGTGTTCTGGGAGCTCGGCGTGCGGCTGGTCTCGCTCACCTGGAACCGGCGAAACCCGTTCGCCGACGGCGTCGCCGAGACCTCCGACGGCGGCCTCTCGCTGATGGGCCGCACGCTCGTCGAGCGGCTCGCCGCACTCGGCATGATCCTCGACCTCGCCCACGCCTCGCCGCGCACCTTCGACGACGTGCTTGCGGCGGCGCCGGCCGCGACGGTGGTCGTCAGTCACGCCAACTGCCGCGCGCTCGTCGACGGGCCGCGCAACCTCAGCGACGGCCAGCTGCGGGCGCTCGCCGCCCGCGACGGCGTGCTCGGCGTGCTCGCCCACCCGTTCGTGCTCGCCGCGCCGACTGTCGCCGCCCTCGCCGACCACATCGACCACATCGTCGCGACGGTCGGCGTCGAACACGTCGGCCTGGGCGGCGACTTCACGCAGCAGCTCGTCCGCTCCGGCGCGATCCGCTCGGTGCCGCTGGCGCTGCTGCCGCCAGGCATGGCGCTCGATGCCGCCGTCGAGGGCCTCGAGGGGCCGGACGGCTACCCGTGCCTGGTGGAGGAGCTCCGCCGGCGCGGCTACGACGGGGAGCGGCTCGCTGCCGTGCTCTCCGGCAACTGGCTGCGCATCCTGCGCCGAGGCCTGCCGTGAAGGTCGCGGTCGTGGGCGGGGGCGTCATCGGGCTCTCCTGCGCCTGGTACCTGCAGCGAGGCGGCGCACAGGTCGTGTTGCTGGAGCGCGACACCGTCGGCATGGCCGCCTCGCGCGGCAACGCCGGCTGGATCACGCCCGCCCTCTCCAACCCGATCGCCGCGCCGGGCGTCACCAGGCAGGCGCTGCGCTGGATGCTCAGCTCGGACAGCCCGTTCCTGATCCGGCCGCGGCCCGACCCGGCACTCGTCGCGTGGCTGTGGAAGTTCTGGCGCAGCTCGGGCCGCACCCAATACCTCGCCGGGATGCGCGCGCAGCTCGCGCTCAACTCTCGCACGCTGGAGCTGTACGACGGCCTCGCCCGCGACGGCGTCGAGTTCGAGATGCACCGCGACGGGATGCTCCTCCTGTTCGTGACGGAGCGCGCCCTGGAGGAGGAGGCGGCGGTGCTCGACGAGCTGATCCGCGAGGGCTACCCCGGCGAGGTGAAAAGGCTCGGCCGCGCGGAGGCGCAGACACTGGAGCCGGCTGTCGGCGACGGCGTGGTGGGAGCGCTGCTCGCCCCGCAAGAGCGCCACGTCCGTCCCGAGACGCTGACCGCCGGGCTCGCCTCCGCGCTGCGCGACAGCGGCGGCGAGGTACGCGAAGGCGTCGAGGTGACCCGGCTCGAGGGTGGCCGCGCCGGCTGGCAGATCGAGGCCGGCGGGGAGGAGGTCGCCGCCGACCGCGTCGTCGTCGCCGGCGGTGCCTGGACGGGGAGGATCCTCAAGCCGCTCGGCATTCGCATCGGCCAGGAGGCGGCCAAGGGCTACAGCATCACCGCACGCGGCTCGGGGACGCGGCCGACGCGGCCGCTGTACCTGGGCGAGGCGAAGGTCGGCTGCAGCCCGTACGACGGCGGCGTCCGCCTGGCCGGCACGCTCGAGCTGGCAGGCATCGACCTCTCGATCGACCGGCGCCGCCTGGCAGCCGTGGCGCGCGCCCCCGAGGCTTACATGAAGGACTGGCGTCCCGCCGACCCGGAGCTGGAGTGGGCCGGCCTGCGGCCGATCCCGGCCGACACGCTGCCGCTGATCGGCGCCGTGCCCGGGCGCGAGGGCCTCTTCGTCGCCACCGGCCATGCGATGCTCGGCGTCACGCTGGCGCCGGCGACCGGCGCCGCGCTCGCCCCCCTCGTCCTCGAGAACCGGCTCCTGCCCGAGCTGGCGCCGTTCAGGCTCGACCGCTGAGCGGCCCCGAGACTAGTCGTGCACGCGGGCGATCAGCTCGCAGCGCCGCAGCACACGCACGGCGGACCCGGCGAGGCGCACCTCGTAGCCGGCGTCCTTCGGGTACAGCACCTTGTCGCCCGGCAGGATGCCGATGGCCTCGACACCGACGGCGGTGACGATGCCGGTGACGCAGTTCGTCTCGGCGCTCGGCGGGATGATCAGGCCGGTGCGGGTCTCGGACTCGTCCTCGGTGGGATGGATCACCACGAAGTCGTCGAGCGGCTCGAGGTTAGAGTCGATGCGCCGCGGGTTCTCGCCGATCACGGCGCCAGCCTCTCCATCGCCTCGCGCTGCAGGCGGCCGCGGGCGGCTGGCTCTCCCGGCCCGATCAGGAAGCACAGCGCAGGCGTCGTCACGCCGGCAGCGCGGTGCGCCTCGACCCCGGCTGCGATCTCCGCCCACGTCCCGGTGAGCACGAGCTGGCGGACGATCTCCAGCGGTAGCAGCTCGATCGCCTCCTCGCGGCGGCCCTCCAGGAACGCGACGATCGCCGGCTCCAGTGCCTCGCCGATGCCGATCGAGTGGAAGAACGTGCGGTACACCTCGACCTGGGCGTACGCGATGACGTGACGGCGGGCGAGCCGCTCGGCCGCTGCCGGATCGTCGGCCACCGCGACGAAGACGCGCTGCACGACCTCGAGCCCGGCCGGGTCGCGGCCCGCCTCGCGGGCGCCGGCGTGGACGTGCGCGAGCACATGGTGGAGCGCATCGGCGGGAACGAGGTTGATCGTGACGCCGTCGGCCTTCGCACCGGCCAGGCGCAGCGCGCGCGGGCGCATCGAGCCGAGGATGATCGGCACCTTCGCCGCCGGCGGCGCGGGCAGCTTGAAGCCGCCGGCCCGCTCGCCCGCGAGGGCTGCCTGCAGGAAGTCGAGCGTCTCGGCGAGCCGCGTGTACGGCTTCTCGAACGGGATGCCGTTCCAGCGCTGGACGATGATGTCGGACGAGGTGCCGATGCCGAGCACGAAGCGGCCGGGCGCCAGCTCGGCGAGCTGGGCGGCGTTGGTGGCGAGTAGGGCCGGCCCGCGCGCGAAGACGCTCGCGATCGCGGTGCCGTAGCGCAGCCGGTCGCTGCCGACGGCCGAGACGGCGATCGGCAGGAAGCCGTCGCTGTGGGCGACCTCCATCGACCAACAGTCGCTGTAGCCGAGGTCGGCCGCGAACGCCGCGAGGGAGGGATGCTCACCGAGCGGGATGCCTTCAGCAGGGGCGGTATAGCCGAGGCGCATGCCGCTGACGATACCTTCCTGCGGCCTCCGGGGTCCCCAGCCACTAGATTTCTCGGGATGAAGCGCGTCGTCATCACCGGGCTCGGTGCGGTCACCCCGCTCGGCCTCAATGCCCGCTCGACGTGGGAGTCCGCGGTCGCGGGTCGCAGCGGCCTCGGCTGGATCACCCGCTTCGACGCCAGCGGCTTCCCGGTGCGGGTCGCCGCGGAGGTGAAGGACTTCGATCCGACCGTCGTGGCGCCGGCCAAGGAGGTGCGCCGGCTCGACCGCAACGTGCTGCTGGCGCTCGCCGCCGGCCGCGAGGCCTACGACGATGCCGGGGTCGCCGCCTTCGACCCGGCCCGCGTCGGCGTCACCCTGGGCAGCGCGATCGGCGGCGTCGTCACGATCCTCGACCAGCATGAGGTGCTGCTCGAGCGCGGCCTCGACCGCGTCTCGCCGTTCTTTCTGCCGAACTGCCTCGTCGACTCGGCGAGCGGTCAATTGGCGATCGCGCTCGGGCTGCGCGGCCCCAACTTCGCCCCGGTGTCGGCGTGCGCGACCGGCTCCCATGCGATCGGCGAGGGCGCCGAGATCATCCGCCGCGGCGACGCCGTGGCGATGCTCTGCGGCGGCACCGAGGCCTGCCTCCACCCGCTCATCCTGGCCGGCTTCTGCGCGATGCGCGGCCTCGCCGTCGAGGACGTCGATCCGACGCTTGCCTCCCGGCCGTTTGACGCCACCCGGGCAGGTTTCGTGATGGGCGAGGGCGCCTGCGTGCTCGTGCTCGAGGATCTCGACCACGCACTCGCGCGTGGCGCGCACATCTACGCCGAGGTCATCGGCTACGGCGCCTCCAATGACGCGCACCACATGGCACAGCCCGACCCCGAGTCGCGCGGCGTGATCGAGATGATGACCGCGGCCATCCGCCGGGCCGGCATCGAGCCCGACGCGGTCGGCTACATCAACGCGCATGGCACCGCGACCCCCCTCGGCGACGTCGCCGAGACGAACGCGATCAAGGCCGTCTTCGGCGATCACGCGTACAGGCTCGCCGTCTCCTCGACGAAGTCGATGACCGGCCACTGCTTCGGCGCCGCCGGCGCGATCGAGGCGATGATGTGCGTCAAGGCCGTCGAGACCGGCACGCTGCCGCCGACGATCAACTATCGCACGCCCGACCCCGAGTGCGACCTCGACTACGTCCCGAACGTCGCGCGCGCCCAGCAGGTCGAGCTGGCGCTGTCGAACGCGATGGGCCTCGGCGGCCACAACGGCTGCGTCCTGCTCGGCCGCGCGACCGGAAGCTAGACGAGCAGCTTCGCGGCCTGCCGCTCGGGCGGGATCCGCGTCACGTCCCACGCGAGTCCGACC
>JANXXF010000046.1 GCA_025350775.1 Actinomycetes bacterium | reverse complement strand
CGTCGAGGATCAGCACCTTCTTGCCGAGTGCGTGCGGGTCGACGACGACGCGCTTCGCCGCGCTGCCCATGTCCAGCACGTTGTCCTGCTCGGCGCCGGGGATGCCCGGGCGGCCCGGATGGAACTGGCTGAAGCCGGTGCGGTCCCAGCGCGAGCCGGTCGCGATCACGATGGTGTCGGGCGAGCCGGACTTCAGCACGTCGGGCGTCGCCTTGTGGCCGAGGCGGACGTCGACGCCGAGCCGGGCAAGCGGCTTGGCGAGGTTGTCGATGCCGACGGCCCATTCGGTGCGGGTCGGCAGCTGGGCGAGCAGGCGCAGGTGCCCGCCCAGCTCGGCCTCCTGCTCGAGCAGCACGACCTTGTGGCCGCGCTCCGCCGCCACCTTCGCGACGTGCATGCCGGCAGGCCCGCCACCGACGACGATCACGCGCTTGCCACCCCCGGCCGCCTGCTTCAGCGTGCCGACGCCCCACTCGCGCTCCCGGCCCATCGCCGGGTTCATCACGCACACCACCTCGCGCTGGTCGAACAAGCGGGCCAGGCACACATTGGCGCCGATGCACTTGTTGATCTCGTCGTAGCGGCCCTGCTGGGCCTTCGTCACGAGCTGCGGGTCGGCCATCTGCGCGCGGGTCATGGCGACCATGTCGGCGCTCCCGCTCGCGATCGCGTCGTTTGCCATTCTCGGGTCGAGGATCCGCCCGACGATGAACACCTTGGCTCGGTCGCCGACGACAGCCTTGGCGCGCTTGCCGAACGGGATCATGTAGCCCTGCGGGACGTTCATGTTGCCGACCGCCATGTGCAGCGTGTGGTAGCCGCCGCCCGAGATGTTGAAGTAGTCGAAGAGGCCGGTGCCTGCCAGGATGTCGAGGGCCTCCTCGCTCTCCTCGCCGGTGATGCCGGCATCGCCTATGAACTCGTCAAACGACATGCGCAGGCCGACGGTGATCTCGCGGCCGACCTTCGCGCGGATCGACTCGGCGATCTCGATCGCGAAGCGGCAGCGGTTGGCGGTGGAGCCGCCGTACTCGTCGGTGCGGAAGTTGTAGGCCTTCGAGAAGAACTGGCCGATGAGGTACGAGTGCGCTCCGTGGATCTCGACGCCGTTGAGGCCGGACACGCGGACGTTGTCGGCCGACTCGCCGAACGCCTTGACGATATCGAGGATGTGCTCCTTCTCCATCACCATCGGCACCTCGCGGTGCACCACCGACGGGACGCGCGACGCGGCCCAGAGCGGGTGCCAGTTGTCGTGAATCATCGTGCCCTTGTCGTGGACACCCGCGGCGAAGAGCTGGACGAACTGCTTGGCACCGTACGGCGCGATGCTCTCGGCGAGCTTCGCGTACTGCGGGATCGCCCGCTTGTCGTGGGCCGAGCAGCCCATGTAGAACGACCCCTTCGAGAGCGGGTGCCCGGCCTGCTGCTCGGTGATGAGCAGGGCGGTGCCACCCTTCGCGCGCTCGGTGTAGTAGGCGATGTGCTTGTCGCCAAGGACGTGGTCGTCCCCGTAGAGGACCGTCTGCGCGGTCTGCATGATGCGGTGCTTGACGCGGGTCGGGCCAATGTCGAGCGGCTGCCAGAGGTGGGTCAGCTCGGACGTAGGCGTCGGGGCGGTGGCGGTCATGCGGGGCCTCCGTGGGCTCGGGTGAGGTGGCGGGCGGGATTCTCGACAGTGATCCGGTGGACGTCGCCGGCTGAGACGCCGGCCTCCTCGAGCCAGCGCACGACGTGACCGGGGATATGGGCGTAGCCGGTCCCGCCGAAGCTGCGCAGCTGCACGCGATAGCAGACGTCATGCGAGACGAGGATGCGGTCGCCGTAGCCGTCGGCCACCAGCCGCGCAATCGCTGCGACGACGTCCTGGTCGCGTGGCTCGCGGTAGCCGCCCCAGCTCTCGTACAGGAACTCGGCGCCGAAGCGGTCGAACTGGATCGACGCGCCGGTGTCAGCACAGGCGCGCTGGTAGTCGAGGCTGTGTGCGGTGTGGCTCTGGTGGCCGAGAATGACGCGCGTCGGGTCGGCGCCGGCAGCGGCCAGGATGCCGACGATCTCGGGGCCGCGCTGCTCGTGCGGGATCGGGCAGTGGATCGTGATGGCGAGGCCGGTCTCTTGCTGGGCGAGGGCGGCTGCGCGCAGCACCTTCGCCTCGTCGGGGTGGATGCCGTCGCTGATGCCGAGCTCGCCGATGATGCCGGGTCGGACGCCGGAGTCGCCGATGCCGTCGCGGATCTCGGCGACGAGTAGGGCAGCCAGCGCCTCCTCCGTGGCCGCGGCGACGGCGGACGTGTGCGTCGGCTGCACGTACCAGCCGCAGCCGCACACGATGCGGACGCCGGTTCGCTCGGAGAGGCGCCGCAGCCCGGCCGGGTCGCGCCCGATCGAGTCGAGGCTGACGTCCACGAGGGTGCCGCCGCCCGCCTCGGCGAACCAGCGCAGCTCTTGCTCGGCAACGGCTTCGTCGGCGAAGACGAGGTTGTCGCGAAAGGCCATCGGGTCGCGGTAGACCTCGGCGAAGGTGTCGGCGCGCACGCGCTCGCCGACGAGCGCGCGCTTGTGCGGGGGCGCCGGCAGCAGCCAGGTGCTGAGATCGAAGAAGACGTGCTCGTGCGGGAGCGTCAGGCCGAGCTCGCCGGGGCCGACGGGCCCGGTGACGGTCATCACGCTGCCGGCCGTCGGGGCGGTCATGCGTGCCACCGGCGGTCGACCTCGTCGAGGGCGGCGTCGAAGGCGGCGAGGCCGACCTCGATCTCGGCGTCCGTGACGGTGAACGGCGGCGCCACCTTGATCGTGTTGGGGACGAAGCCGCCGAGGAAGACACCACGCTTCGCGCATTCGGCCGCGACGACGTTGTTGGGCGTGGCCGAGAGATCGCCGAGGAAGCCGGTGGCGCGATCCTCCGCGACGATCGGCTGGCGGTCGGCGCCGACGAGGTCGACGGCCCAGTAGAAGCCGCGGCCCGAGCTGCGCCCGATCGACGGGTGGCGGGCGGCAAGCTCAGCGAGGCGCCGCCCCAGCTCGACTCCGCGCGTGCGCACGCGCGCCACCATGTCAGCCTCGAGCATCGCCTCGATGTTGCCGACGATCGACGCGCACACCAGCGGGTGAGCGTCGTGCGTCGACCCCGACCACCAGCGCGCGCGGTCGAACCACTCGCCGATCTCGACGTTCGTGACGACGCCGCCGACCGGCAGCGCACAGCCGTTGATGCCCTTGCCGACGACCATCAGGTCGGGCGTCAGGCCGCCCGGCACGGTCTCGTAGCCGAACCACTCGCCCAGCCGCCCGAACCCGGTCAGCACCTCGTCGGCGATCCAGAGGATCCCGTGGCGGCGCGCCAGCTCGACGAGGCCGCGGTTGTAGCGGTCGGGCGGCAGCAGCCCACCGGCCCCGAACATCGTCTCGGTGATGATCGCGGCGATGTTCTCGGGCCCGGTCGCGAGGATGATCCGCTCGGTCTCGAGCAGGGATGGCAGCGGGTCGCGCAGGTCATCGAAGAACTCCGGCTGCGGGACGGTGACGACGTTGGAGCCGGCTACGCCCGGCACGTCGAGGACGGCGTCGCGCCGGTCGTCCGGGGTGATGTTGCCGCGGTAGCCGCGCAGCTGCGTCGCGCCGGGCACGAGGCCGTGATAGCTCGCGACCTGCGTCAGGATCACCGGCCTGCCCGTGAAGAGCCGGGCCATCGCCATCGCCACCTCGACGCCCTCGGTGCCCGACGCGAGGATACGGATGCGCCCCGCCCACGACGCCGGCGCGCCCAGCACGTCCTCGAGCACGAGCTTCGCCGCGCGCGCCCGGTAGTCGGTCGCCATGCCGAAGAAGACATGCCCGTAGCGCTCCATCGCACGCGCGATCTCGGCGTGCACCCGCGGGTGCCGGTGACCCATCGAGTCCGAGATCAGCTGGCTCTGGAAGTCGAGCAGCCTGGCTCCACCGGCTAGCACCAGGTAGTTGCCGTCGGCCCGCTCGACGCCCGTGAACGCGTACTCGGACTGGGCCTGCACGTTGTGCAGGTAGTACGAGCGATCCCAGCGCTCGATCTCACCCCAGTCGATGTCGCTCGCTCCCATGGCAGCTAGCCTACGAGACCCTGCGCGGCAGGGTCAATCGAGCTACAGGCTAAACGCCCGCGGCGAGCCGGGCGGCGCGGTAGTCGGCGCGGCGCTGCTCGCGGGTGCGCTCGATCTCTTCCTCGGTCAGGTCGCCCTCGGTCATCCGCCAGCAACGCGCGAAGTGGTCGCTCTGGCCGGCCTCGGTCAGACGCTGCGGCTCCTGCCGGCAGCGATCCTTGACGTACGGGCAGCGCGTGGCGAGGTAACAGCCCTGGGGCAGGTTGATCGGGCTCGGGATCTCGCCCTCGAGCCGCTCGGCGCGGTTGGACTGGTCGCGGCGCTGCTTCGGGTCGGGCAGGAGCACCGAGGCGAGCAGCGCCCGACTATACGGGTGCCGCGGGTGATTGAAGATCTCATCGCGGGTACCTAGCTCGACCACCTGGCTCAGGTACATGATCGCGACGCGGTCGCAGATCGAGCGCACCAGCGCGAGGTCGTGGGAGATGAAGATGTAGGTGAGTCCGAGCTCCCGCTGGAGGCGCTTCAACAGCGCCATGATCTCGGCTTCTGCCTCGGGGGGCAGCGCCGAGGTCGGCTCGTCGAGGACGACGAGCTTGGGGCTGGTCGAGATCGCGCGAGCGATCGAGGCGCGCTGGAGTGCGCCCGGCGACAGCATCGCCGGGATCGCGTCGGCGACCGACGGCGGCAGGCCGACCAGGGCGAGCAGCTCGAGCGCGCGCTCGCGGCGCTGCTGCTTCGACATGTTGGAATGGATGCGCAGCGGCTCGACGATCTGCTTCCAGATCGTGATCTGCGGGTTGAGCGCGTCGAACGGCTCCTGGAACACGATCTGCATGTCGGTGCGCAGCTGGCGCACCTCGGCGCCCGTCATCTTGGTGACGTCACGGCCCTCGAAGATCACCGCGCCCGCGGTCGGTGAGATCAAGCGGAGCACGCAACGGCCGAGCGTCGTCTTGCCGGAGCCCGACTCGCCGATCACGCCGAGGGTCTCGCCCTTGTACAGCGTCAGATCGACGTCGGAGCACGCGTGCACGACGGCCTTGGTGCCGGGGATCGTGAACTGCTTGACGAGCCCCTTGATGTCGACGAGGACTTCCCGCGTATCGGTGGCGGCTTCGGTCATGCCGATCCCTCGCTAAGGAGCTGGGTACGGACGGTCTCGGTCACGGCGGCAGTGCGATGACAGCGAGAGAAGTGGCCGGGCACGACCTCGACGAAGTCGGGGTGCACCGTCGTGCAGCCGTCCTCGACCATGCTGAACGGGCAGCGGTTATGCAGCAGGCAGCCGGCCGGGAGCTGCCGCCCGTCGACGGGGAAGCCCGTGAGCTGGAGCCGCTTGTCGGCGATGCCGCGCTGTGCCGCCAAGAGCGCTGCGCTCGCGGGGTAGCTCGGCTGCTCGAAAAAGCGCTCGGTGGGCGCCTCCTCGACGATCTCGCCCGCGTGCATCACGTAGACGCGGTCGCAGTAGTTGGCGACGATCGACAGGTTCTGCGTGACGACGAGCAGGCTCGAGCCGACCTCGTCGACCGCGTGCCGCAGGTCGTCGAGCACCTGGGCCTGCACCGTCACGTCGAGGCCGCTCGTCGGCTCGTCGGCGATGAGCAGCCGCGGGGAGCACGCGAGCGCCATTGCGATCAGCACGCGCTGGGCCATTCCGCCGGACAGCTCGTGCGGGAACGCGCGCAGCCGGCGCACCGGGTCGTTGATGCCGACGATCTCGAGTAGCTCGATCGCGCGTGCGCGCGCCTGGTCAGCGGTCGCCTCGCGATGCGCCGTGTACATGGTGATCAGCTGCTCACCGAGGCGCATCACCGGGTTGAGCGCGCCGCGGGGGTTCTGCGTCACCAGCCCGATCGCGTTGCCGCGTACCCTGCGCCACTCTTCGTCGGAGAGCCCGTTCAGACCCGCCGGCGTCGCCGAATACAGCTGCTCGCCCTCGAAGTGGACGCTGCCGCCGACGATCGTGCCGCTGCGCCGCGTCAGGCCGAGGACACCGAACATCGTGGACGACTTGCCCGAGCCGGACTCGCCGACAATGCCGACGACCTCGCCGCGGCGCACGCTGAACGAGACATCGTTGACGGCGCTGTTGACCGACCCGACCTGGCGGTACTGGATGCTCAGATTGCGGACGTCGAGGAGGAGGTCGCTGTCGGCCACGGCTACGTCCGCCTCAAGAAGATGTCCTGGAGCGCCTCGCCGACCACCGCGAAGCCGAACACACAGAGTGACATCGCGAGGCCAGGGAACACCGAGGGCCACCACTGGCCGATGATGATGCCGTCCTTGCCGGCGGCGATCATGCTGCCCCACTCCGGCGTCGGCGGCTGGACACCCGCACCGATGAACGAGAGGCCGGCGGTGATGATGATCGAGTAGCCAAAGGTGATCGACGCCTGCGCGAAGCCCGGCGTCATCGCGTTCGGCAGCACGTGCCGGATCGCAATCGACGCACCTCGGTCACCAGTGGCTCGCGCCGCCTCCACGAAGGTCCGTTCTCGCAACGACAGCACCTCCGCGCGAATCAGGCGCAGGTAGATCGGCACGTTGAGCAGCGCGATCACGATCACGATCACGATGTACGACCGCCCGAAGCCGACGACGACGACGATCGCGAGCACGAACAGCGGGAATGCCTGCACCGTGTCGGAGGTGCGCATCACGAGCTCGCCGGCAAAGCCGCGGAAGAAGCTCGCGAGCAGGCCGATCAGCGAGCCGATGATGAGCGACAGCAGCGTCGCCACGACGGCGATCGTGACGTCGATGCGCGGCGCCGCCAGTACGCGCGAGAAGATGTCGAAGCCCGATGCATCCGTGCCGAACCAGTGCGTGCCACTCGGCGCCAGGTTGACGTCGGAGGTGGCGGACGTGGTGTTGAACGGCACGACGTACGGGCCGATAATCGCCAGCGTCACGAAGCCGAACACGAAGAACGCGCCGATCTTGGCGAGCAGGCTGCCCTTGATGATCGAGACGAAGTGCGCGCGCATCGTCACCGCGCGGACGAGCGCCTCCTCGTGCAGCCCCGCGGTGATCTGCGTGTCGAGCTCGCGCTCGGCCGCGATATTGGGCCCACCCATCTCGGTCATCGAGTGCCTCCGTAGCGGACCCGCGGATCGAGAACCGCGTAGACGATGTCCATCAGCAGGTAGATGAGCAGCGAGAAGGCGGTCATCACGACGACGGCGCCCTGGATCGCCGGGAAGTCGGTGGCGAGGGTGCGCTGCAGCGAGTACACGCCGAGCCCGTCGAGCGAGAACACCGTTTCGATCAGCACTGCGCCGCCGAGCATGAAGCCGAAGAGGATGCCGGAGAGCGTGATCACCGGCGAGAGCGAGTTGCGCAGCATGTACCAGCGGATCGTCTTGGCGTGGTAGCCCGCCGCCTTGGCGTACAGGATGTAGTCAGAATTGACAACGCTGAGCACGCTCTGCCTCGTCATCTTGATGATCGGGCCGGTAAGCACGAACGCGAGCGTGAAGACAGGGAGGCAGTAGTGCCACAGGTTGTCGCCGAACGCCGTCCAGTTGCCCGCTATCAACGCGTCTATCAGCGTGAACCGGGTGTGCACGTCGGGCGGGCTGACCTCGGGCGACAGCTGGCCGAGCGGGGCCGGGAACCACCTGAGCAGAAAGAAGAAGGCGTAGACGAACATCAGGCCCCACCAGAAGTCGGGCTGGGCACCGGCGAAGAGCGAGTAGCCGAGCGTCACCTTGTCGGGCAGCTCGCCCGGCTTGGCGGCGGCGGCACGACCGACCGGGATCGCAATCAGCAGCGACAGGAAGAACGCCATCACCGTGAGCTGGATCGTGACCGGGAAGCGCTGCGCGATCTCGCTCCAGACGGCGTCCTGGGTATTCCACGAGACGCCGAAGTCGAAGTGCAGGATCAGGCCCTTGAGGTAGCGCCAGAGCTGGGTGCCCTGCGAGACGTCGATGCCGAGCGTGGCGCGCGCCTGGGCCCGGGCCGCGTCGGTGGCGACGAAGCCGACGACGCGCGAGGTCGGGTCGACCGGCAGCCAGCGGAGCAGGAAGAACGTCCCGATGAGGACGATCAGGAGCTGCGGGATGAGGAAGCCGAGCCGCTTGAGGATGAAGCGCCCGAGATCCGTGACGAACAGAAAGCCGAGAATCCTGAGCGCCCGCTTCGACGCAGCACTGCGCTCCCGGACCGGGGTGGGCGCGCTCACGGGTGGGCTGGCGACTTCCATGGCGTGGTGGTTGCACGACGTCGTCGTCCTGCAGATCGAGCAGAGCAGATGTATACACCACACAACAATCCGCGACAACCGAGTACCGGGCAGTACCGAGGAGGATGCAGAAAATGGCACAGGATGGCACGCGCGTCGAACGCGTCACGACCGAGGGCGACTGGTTCGAGCCCTACAAGATCGCCCTGGCCTGGAAGGTCGGCGACCTCGTATTTACCTCAGGTCAGGCGGCGATCACCGAGCAGGGCGAGATCGTCGGGCTCGGTGACTTCGACGCCCAGGTGGTGCAGACGATGAAGAACGTCGCCCGCGTGCTGGAGCTGGCGGGGTCGAGCATGAAGGACATCGTGAAGGTGAATATTTATGTGACAGATATGACGAACTTCCCCAAGGTGCTCGAGCTACGCGAGAAGTACTTCTCCTATCCCTGGCCGGCCGACACCATCGTCGAGGTGACCTCGCTCGCGATCCCCGGCCTGATGATCGAAGTCGACGCCACGGCCGTCGTCAGCGCAGCGCGCCGCTAGGCACGCCGGAGCCATGGCCGCCACCGTCGTCCGTACGGTCTGCCCGAAGGACTGCCCCGATACGTGCGGGCTGCTGGCGCACGTCGAAGACGGGCGCGTGACGCGGGTGGTCGGCGATCCCGACCACCCCGTCACGCGCGGCTTTCTCTGCGGGCGCTTCCAGCACTACGAGGAGCTGATCCACCATTCCGACCGGCTCTTGCGCCCGCTCGTGCGCGAGAGCAAGTCCGAGCCCTTTCGCGAGGCGACGCTGGACGAGGCGCTCGACCTGGTGGCTGCGCGGCTGGGCGCGATCGCGGCGGAGCACGGCGGCGGCGCGATCCTGCCGTACTCGTACCTCGCGAACATGGGCGTGGTCGCGAACCGCTTCGCCGACCGGCTCTGGAACAGGCTCGGCACCTCGCGCGTGGGGATGGAGATCTGTGCAATGGCGGGCGCCGAGGCGGTGTTTCGGGTGATGGGACGGATCCGCGGCACCGAGCCACAGTTCCTCGATCGGACGAAGCTCTACGTCGCCTGGGGGCGCAACCCGAAGGCAACCGGCGTCCACTCGTGGGCGTTGACGAAGGACATCCACCCGCGTGTGGTGATTGACCCCTTCCAGTCGGACACGGCGCGGGCCGCCGACCTCTGGATCCAGCTACGGCCGGGCACCGACTCGCTGCTCGCTATCGGGATGATGCGGCTGCTGGTCGAGCGCGACTGGGTCGCGACGCGCTTCGTCGAGGAGCGGACGAACGGGTACGAGGCGCTGCGCGCGAAGGTGCTGTCGGTGTCGCTGGCCGACGTCGTTGCCGAGACGGGCGTGCCGCTGGCCCGGATCGAGGAGCTGACCGAGCTCTACCACTCGGTGCGCCCTGGGCTCCTGCACGCCGGCGTCGGCCTGCAGCGCAACACGAATGGCGGCGAGATGGTCGCGGCGATCTGCATGCTGGCGGCGCTGACCGGGCAGGTCGGCGTGCCGGGCGGTGGCGCGCTCTACGCGAACTTCGACTGGGACTGGGCCGACATCTCACACGCGGAGCTGCGCGGCGGCGATGCGCCACGGCTGGTGTCGATGCTGCAGCTCGGCCGCGCGCTCACCGCCGACGACTCGCTGAAAGCCCTCGTCGTCTACAACTCGAACCCCGCCGCAACGGCGCCGAACCAGTCGCTCGTCTGGCACGGCCTACAGCGCGAGGACCTGTTCGTCGTCGTGCACGACCTCTTCCTGACGGACACGGCCCGGTTCGCCAATGTCGTCCTGCCGGCCACCAGCTTCGCCGAGTCGACCGATGTCTACCGCTCCTACTGGCACGACTATGCGCAGATCGGCAACCAGGCGATCGCACCGGTCGGCGACTCGCTGTCGAACCACGCGCTCGTGCAGCAGCTGGCGCGTCGGCTCGGCTTCACCGAGCCGTGCTTCGAGGAGACGGAGGAGCAGGTGATCCGGGCGGCGCTGGCCGGGACCGGCCTCGCGGTGGACGATCTGCGCGCCGGCCCGGTGCCCGCCGAGGATCCGCACAAGACGTCGTTCGCTGACGGCCGCTTCCCGACGCCGAGCGGCAGGCTCGAGCTGCTGGTGCCGACGTACACGCCCGCCCACGACCCCGAGCACCGCTACCGCTACATCACGCCCAAGAGCCGCGAGCAGCACGGCAGCCAGCTCTTCCTCTACGAGCGCAAGCGGCCGATGCTGGAGACGCCGTTCCTCTTCATCCACCCCGACGATGCCGCCGCCGAGGGCATCGCCGACGGCGACGCCGTGCGCGCCTGGAACAGCAGGGGGTCGGTCGAGCTCGTCGCGAAGGTCAGCAGGCGCGTCCAGCCCGGGCTCGTCGTCAGCTACATGGTGCGCTGGGGCGCGAACGCGAACGCGACGACGAGCGACGAGCCTGCCGACATGGGCGGCAACTCGACCTTCCACACGAACTACGTGAGCCTCGCGCGGGCCTAGGACCTACGCCCGGCCAGGCGCGGGCTCGGCCCCCGGACTCGGGTTCGGGCGCGCCGCCTCAGATCTCGCGACCCAGCTTTTCGCCCTCGTAGCCGACCGCCGCCGCCTTGCGCGGAGCGACGCAGTCACCGATCCGGTACAGCTCCTTGACCTTGCCTTTGAGGGCGAAGTAGAGGTCGGCGTTCGGCGCCTTGTGCATCGCGATCACGACGGTGTCGAAGTTGGCCGTCCGGCGCGGGCCGCCCCAGATGAAGCCGTACGTCACGGTCGTGCCGTCGATGGAGTCGACGAACGTCTGCGGGGTCAGCTTCACGCCTTTCGCCACGAGGCGCGGGAAGACGTGCGGCATGTCCAGGCTCTTCAGCAGCTCCTCGCCGAGCAGGAGCTGCGGCGAGATCACCTCGACCGCGACACCCGCGTCGGCGAGCAGCTCGGCGAGGCCGAACGGCACGTAGCCGGCACCGTCGTCGACGATCAGCACGCGCTGGCCGAGGGCCGACGCGTTCGCGAGCGCGCGCTTGACCGCGGTGCCCGCGTCGAGCACGCACAGCGAGTCGATGCCTGGAATGTGCTCGCGGTCGGGGCGGGCAGGGCTCTCGCCGGTCTTCTCCCAGTGGGCGCCGGTGGCGACGACGACGGCGTCGGCGGCCTGGGCCTGAATCCACTCGGGGGTTGCCTCGACGCCGAGCTGGACGTCGACGCCGTTGTTGGCGCACAGCCGCACGAGGTTGTCGATCGCGATCGCCCAGCCCTTGCGTGACGGCAGCTTGCGCAGCGTGTTCCAGTTGCCGCCCGCCTCGTGCTCGCGGTCGACGAGCGTCACCCGGTGCCCGCGCGACGCGGCGATGCCGGCCATCCGCATGCCCGCAGGCCCGGCACCCACGACGAGGATCCGCTTGGCGGCAGCACCGACCGGCTGCAGCGAGCCCTCGCCCCAGGCGGCCTCGCGGCCGGCGGACGGGTTGATCGCGCAGGTCACCTCGCGGTTGTCGACCAGACGCTCGACGCAGAAGTTGATGCCGGCGCACTTGTTGATCTCGTGCGTGCGGCCCTCGCGCGTCTTCTTCACGGTGAATGGGTCGGCGATCTGCTGGCGCGTAAGCGCGATCATGTCGGCGGCGCCGTCGTCGAGCAGGCGCTCGGCGGTGGCGAGGTCGAGCACGCGGCCGACCATGAACACCTTGGCGCGGTCGCCGACGATCTCCTTCGCCCGGCGCGCGAACGGCTCCATGAACGCCTCGGGGGTGGCCTCCATCGGCGTGACGGCGATGTGCAGGGTGTGGTACCCGCCGGCCGAGATGTTGAAGAAGTCGAACAGGCCGGTCGCGGCGAGGATCTCGATCTACTGCTCCGACTGGGGCCCCTGCGTGCCGCACGGCCCGAGGTACTCGTCCCACGACATGCGCAGGCCGACCGTGAAGTCGGCGCCGGCGCTGCGCCGGATCTCGCGCGCCACCTCGATCGCCAGCTGGCACCGCTTCTCCAGCGTCCCGCCGTACGCGTCGTCGCGGCGGTTGAAGTGCGGCGAGAGGAACTCGCCGACGAGCTGGTTGTGCGCGGCGTGGATCTCGACGCCGTCGAGGCCGGCCTCACGGCAGTTCTTCGCCGAGCTGCCGAAGCCCCTGACGATCTCGTCGATGTGCTCCTGCTCCATGATCAGGGGCATCTCGTTGTAGATGATCGATGGGGTGCCGCTCGCTGCCCACAGCGGGTGCCAGCGGTCGATATGCAACGTCCCCTTGCCCTGCGTGCCGCACGCGAAGAGCTGCACGAACTGCTTCGTGCCGTGCTCGTGCACTGCGTCGGCGAGCTTGCGGTACAGCGGGATCGCCTTCTCCTCGGCGGCGAGGCAGGCGGCGTAATACGCCATGCCGGCCGGGTGCACGGCCTGCTGCTCGAGCACGAGCAGGGCCGCGCCGCCGCGAGCGCGCTCCCTGTAGTACGCGATGTGGCGCTCGCTGAGCGTCTCACCCTGGCCGTACAGCTGCGTATGGCCCCGTGGCCATGATCCGGTGGCTCACGGTCGTCGAGCCGATCGTGAGCGGCTCCCACACCTTCTGCAGCGTCACGCCTGCTACTTCGCTGCGGCCATGCGCTGCGCCGCGGTCTGGATCGACGTCACGATGTTGTTGTAGCCGGTGCAGCGGCAGTAGTTGCCGCTGATGGCATGGCGGATCTGGGCCTCGTCCGGGGTCGGGTTCGACTCGATCAGGTCGAGCGCAGCGAACAGCATGCCGGGCAGGCAGTAGCCGCACTGGAAGCCGTACTCGTCCCAGAAGGCCTGCTGCACCGGATGGAGCCCGCCGTCGTCGGGGGCGATGCCCTCGATGGTGCGGATCTCGCCGCCGTCCGCGCTGGCGGCCAGCACGAGGCACGACTTCTCGATCTCGCCGTTCAGCTCGATGGTGCAGGCGCCGCAGTCGCCGGTCAGGCAGCCGATGTGGGTGCCCTTGTAGCCAAACGTGTCGCGGATGGCCTCGACGAGCAGGAGCCGCGGATCGATGTCCGCGGACTTCGCAGCGCCGTTGATGGTCAGCTCGATGTGAATGGTGTCGCTCATCGTCGGTGTCTCCTCTAGACCGCGGCCTTGACCGCGCGCTTCGCGATCGCGCCGGCGATCTGCTTTCGATACTCGCCGTCGGCGAGGGTGTCGCTGAACGGGCTCGTGATCGCGGCCTCGGCAGCCCGTGCCAGGCCGTCGAGGTCGGAGGCCGAGCCGGTGACCGTGACCGGCCGGCAGTTCGCCGCGCCGATCGTCACCGTCGCCGAGCCGTCTGCGCCGACGAGGGCGGTGCCGGTACAGATCGGCCAACTCGACTCCGCGAGCTTGAACTTGTAGTACCCCTGCTTCATGCCTGCCGGCACCGGGATCGTCATCGATTCGAGGAGCTCGCCGGTCTGGAGGGCTGTCCGCAGCGGGCCGGTGAAGAAGTCGGCCGCCGCGATGCTGCGCGTCCCGCCGGCAGAGCGGACGGTGAGCGTGGCGCCGAGGCCGACGAGCAGCCCCGGCACGTCCGAGCTCGGGTTGCCGTAGCAGGCGGAGCCGCCCAGCGTGGCCCGATTGCGCAGCTGGCCACCGCCGGTGACCCCGGCCGCCATCGCGACGAGCGCCGGCAGCTTCGCGGCCGCGGCCGAGCGAACGACGTCGGTGTAGGTGGCGCGGGCGCCGATCACGACGGCGCCTTTCTCCTCCCTGATGTAGCGGAGGCCCGCGTTCTTGAGGTCGATGACGCGCCTCGGGTCGCGGTCGCCCGCGGTCATCTCGACGACGACCCACGTGCCACCGCCGATCACCTCGGTGTCGCCTGGCGAGGCGGCCAGCAGGTTCGCCGCCTCCTCGACGCTGGTGGGCGCGAGGTACTGGAAGCGGTTCTTGATCACTGGGCCTCCTTCAGCGCAGCGAGGACATGGATCGGACTCGCCGGAGTTCGGCGCAGACGGGCGCCGGTCGGCCGGATCGCGTCGTTGACGGCGTTGATGATCGCCCCGGCGGCGCCACCGACGCCCGCCTCGCCGGCGCCCTTGACGCCGAGCAGCGTGAACGGGCTGGGGGTCACCTGGTGTTCGACCTCGACCATCGGGATCTCGTTGGCCCGCTGCATCATGTACGTCTTGAAGCGGTCGGCTGCGAGCGAGCCGTCCGCGTTGTACTTGCACTCCTCCGACAGGGCCGCGCCGAAGCCCATCACCGCGGCGCCGTGCATCTGGCCCTCGACGAACATCGGGTTGATCATGTTGCCGCAGTCGTGCAGCACGCCAAACCGCTGCAGGTCGACCTTGCCGGTCTCGGTGTCCACCTCGACGATCGCGACGTGCACGGCGTTCGAGTACGTCGGGTAGGGCTGGATGCGGCCCTTCTCGTCGGGGAAGTGGACGATGTTGTCCGGCTTGTAGACGCGCGTCGCCTCGAGCGGCGGCTCGACCATGTGGGCCGTGGCGAAGGCGAGCGTGTAGATGACGTTGGCGACATCCTTGATCGCGACCGCCTTGTCGGTGCCGGCAACGCTGATCTTGCCCTGGTCGAAGACGAGGTCGTCCTCGGCTGCTTCGAGCATGAACGCGGCCACCTTCGACAGCTTCACCCGGATGTCGCGCGCGGCGAGCAGGGCGGCGTTGCCGCCGGAGACCATCGAGCGGCCCGAGTAGTTGCCGAAGCCGTACGGGCAGATGTCGGTGTCACCCTGAATGACGGTGATGCCGTCGAGGTCGACGCCGAGCGTGTCGGCGACGATCTGCGCGATGCCGCCGTCGTTGCCGGAGCCGGGGGTGGTGACGCCGGTGAGCAGCGTCACCTTGCCCGACGGGTCCATCTTCACCGTCGAGGTGTCGTAGCCACCGACGATCGTGCCGGGGATGTCCGCCGACTCGGGGGTGAGCTCGAACGCGATGCCGAAGCCGATGTGCCGGCCCTCGGCGAGGGCGGCCGCCTGCTTGGCCTTGAAGCCGTCGTAGTCGAGCAGCTTGAGGGCCGTCTCGAGCGCCTGATGGTAGTCGCCCGAGTCGATGTTGAGGCCCGAGTTCGTCTTGTACGGGAACTCGTCCTTGTTGATGAAGTTGCGGCGGCGAACCTCGGCCGGGTCGATCCCGGTCGCCTCGGCGACGAGGTCGATGATCCGCTCCATCACGATCTGCGGGCCTTCCTTGCCGTAGCCGCGCGCGGCCTGCCAGGGCGCCTTGTTGGTGGTGACCGCGGTGACCACGACGTCGGTCGCCGGGATCTTGTAGCCCGTCGGGAAGGAGAGTCCCGCGAGAAACGCCATGCCCCAGCCCGGGCAGGCCGAGATCGAGCCGACGTTCGCCGTGAAGTGGTTGCGCAGGCCCACGATCTTGCCGTCGGCGTTGAACGCGACCTTGAAGCGGTGGAAGTGCTCGCGGGCGCCGAGTAGCAGGGCCTCGTCGCGCTCCTCGATCCACTTGACCGGCTTGCCCAGGATGCGGCTGAAGACGCAGGTCAGCCCCTCCTCCGGGTGGCCCGGCATCTTCAGGCCGAAGCCGCCGCCGATGGTCGGCGCGATGATGCGGATCTGCGCCTCGCTGACGCGGAGCGCGGCCGACAGCACCCAGCGCAGCGGATGCGGGTTCTGCGTGGCGAAGTGCAAGGTGTACGCCTCGGCGCGCGGATCCCAGGAGGCGATGTAGCCGCGGGTCTCGATCGGCTGGGTCGAGTAGCGGTGGTGGTAGAAGGTGTCCTCGAGCGTGTGGTCGGCGCCGGCCGCCGCCGCGTCGAAGTCACCCTCGACGAACGGGATGCGGATGACGACGTTGTCCTCCCAGCCCTCCGTGTCGTAGAGCAGCGGAGCGCCGGGCTCGAGCGCCTCGTCGCCGTCCAGCACGAACGGCAGCACCTCGTAGTCGACATCGATCAGGTCGAGCAGCGCGTCGGCGTCGCCGCGGCTCGGCGCGACGACGGCTGCCACGATCTGCCCCCTGTACGTCACCTTGCCGGTAGCGATCACGCGCACGTCGTTGTACTTGCCACCGAACACGGCAGCGGAGATGAAGTGCGGGATCGGATCGGCATGCTGCTTGGCTTCCTCGCCGTCCAACGCGCTGATGCAGCGCGGATCCTGGCGCACCCGGCTCAGGTCGACGTTCCTGATGCGCGCATGCGGATGCGGGCTGCGCAGCACCGACATGTGCACCGTGCCGAGCAACTCGAGGTCGTTGACGTACTCGGTCTTGCCGGTCAGGAACTGATCGCCCTTCAGCTTCCGCGAGCGCTGGCCGATGTAGCGATTCGCCTCGGGAACCGCTTTCGGATACGGGCTGGCGACGCTCATGCACTCTCCTCGGGTCGTTGTCGACTCTGATCCCGGATTCTGGTTCGAGCACGGCAACCGGGCGCTGGCCGTCACAGGTGGCCGCGAGCGAGATTACCGCAATTGACCGTGCACGCCACCATCGCATCAGGGATGCTGCAGGGATGAGCTTCCGCTTCGCCTACGGGCGTCCCCCCCAGGTGGCCGCGCGCGCCATGGTCGCGACGAGCCAGCCTCTCGCGACCCGCGCCGGCCTGCGCAGCCTCGAGCGCGGCGGCAACGCCGTCGACGCAGCGATCGCCGCCGCCGCCGTGCTCTGCGTGGCAGAGCCGATGATGACCGGGCTGGGCGGCGACTGCTTCGCGCTCGTGTGGCGCGACGGCCGCGTCGAGGGCCTCGACTCCGCAGGCCCGGCGCCCGTCTCGGCCGACCCGGTGTTCCCCGTCGAGCAGAAAGGGCCACGCTCGATCACAGTTCCCGGCGCGGTCGCCGGGTGGGCCGCCCTCTCGGAGCGCTACGGCAGGCTCGGCCTCGATGCCTGCCTCGCCGACGCAGTCGACGCAGCCGTGCGCGGTGTCGCCTCCGGCTACCGCAATAGCGCCCAGTGGGAGCTGTCGTCCGCCCCCGCCGAGTTCGGCTCGCCGCCGCCGCCGGGCCGCATCTACCAGCTGCCGGGCCTGGCGGCCACGCTGCGCCGCGTCGCCGAGGAGGGCCCGGATGCCCTCTACCGCGGCCCGGTCGCCCACGCCATCAGCTCGGTCAGCTGGCTCGAGGAGAGCGACCTCGCCGGGTTCGTGCCGCGCTGGGTCGAGCCGCTGCGCATCGGCTACCGCGGCTACGAGGTCGTGGAGCTGCCGCCGCCGACGCAGGGCGTGGCGGCACTGATCGGGCTGGGGCTGCTGGAGGGCTTCGAGCCCGACCTCGCCTCGCAGGTGGCATGCGTGCGGCTGGCGCTCGAGGACGCGTTCGCCAACGTCCGCGACGGTGCCGACGTGAGCGGGCTGCTCGCCCCCGACCGGCTCGCCCGCCGCCGCGGCGACACGCCGCCCTGGGTGACCGAGCCGCGCGGGTCGACCGTCTACCTGTCGGTGGTGGACGAGGAGCGGATGGCGGTCAGCTTCATCCAGAGCGTGTACATGGGTTGGGGCTCCGGCATCGTCGCACCGGGCACCGGCATCGCGCTGCAGAACCGCGGCGCCTGCTTCGCCGTGAACGGCGCGGTCGAGCCCGGCCGGCGGCCGTACCACACGATCATTCCCGGGCTGCTGCTGCGTGACGGCGCGCTCGCCGGCCCCTTCGGCGTGATGGGCGGCTTCATCCAGGCGCAGGCCCACGTGCAGCTGGTGTCGAGCCTCGTCGACCGCGGGCTCGACCCGCAGGCCGCGCTCGACCAGCCGCGATTCCGGGTCGAGGACGAGACGGTGTGGCTGGAAGAGGGGCTGTGGCCCCGGGCGGCCGAGCTCGAGCAGGCCGGCCACACGGTGGCCCTCGACGAGCAGACGTACCCGTTCGGCGGCGGCCAGGCGATCCTCGTCAACGAGGAGGGCACGCTCAGCGGCGGCTCCGACCCGCGCAAGGACGGGTACGCGGCCGGCTTCTAGTCGGCCCCTGCTCGGATGCCCGAGTGGCCGGAAGTGGAGGCGTGGCGGCGCGAGCTCGACCCGCTCGTCGCGCGCACGGCCGTGGCGGCGGCCGGGCCGGCGCACATCGCCACGCTGAAGACGTTCGACCCACCGCTCGCGGCGCTGGCGGGGCGCCGGTTCAGCGGAGCTGAGCGGCGCGCCAAGCGGCTCCTCTTCCCCACCACCGACGGCGAGCTCGTGCTGCTCGTCCACCTGATGACTGCGGGCCGGCTGCGCTTCCTCGAGCCCGGCGCGAAGCGGCCGAAGGCGCCGGCGTTCCGGCTGCGCTTCGACGACGACGCCGAGCTCATGCTGACCGAGGGCGGCACGAAGAAGGCGGCGGGCGTCTGGCTGCTGCGGCCGGCGGCGGCCCGGGAGCTGCTCGCCCACCTGGGGCCGGAGGCTGTGGGGCTCGGCTCCGAGCGGCTGGCGGGGATCCTCGCCGCCGACGCGCGCCGGCTGCACGCGTTCCTGCGCGACCAGCGCGCGCTCGCCGGCATCGGGCGTGCCTGGGCAAACGAGATCCTGCATACCGCCCGGCTCTCACCGTACGCGCTCTCGACCCGGCTCTCGGCGGCGGAGGTGGAGCGGCTGGCGGCGGCGATCGACGCCGAGCTCTTGCGCGGCCTGGCCCTGCGCGAACAGGGACTGCCGGATGCGCAGGTCTACCGCGTGCACGACCGGCTCGGCCAGCCGTGTCACGTCTGCGGGACGGCGATCGACCGCATCGACTTCGAGGAGCACACGATCTACTACTGCCGCGTCTGCCAGACCGGCGGGCGGCTGCTGAAGGACCGGCGGCTGTCGCGGCTGCTGAAGTAGCACGGCCGGGCGCCACGGGGCAACGGGCCAAGCGGGCGCCGGCCCGGCCGGGCGCCGCGCCCTACGCGGGCAAGCGGATTGTCAGCAGCTCGCCGTCGATCGTGACGGCGCCGCCCAGAAAGCCGATCAGGCGCACGGCGGCCGCCGCGCCCAGGTCGCGGATCTCCTGGCCGAGCACGACCGGCGCCGCATGCCTGGTGACCCGCTCCACCGTGATCTCGGCACCGCTGGCGACCACGGCCACGTGCTCCTGCGCCCCGTGCCGGAGCGCAGCCTGGATCAGCGCCGAGACGGCGCGCTCGACCGGCTCACGGTCGACGACGACCCTGCCCCCGGGGCCGGAGAGCGCGACCCGGTCGGCGCCGAGGTGCTCCTCGGCATACCGCGCGACGGCGAGCGAGTCGGCGTCCTCGAGCTTCGCCTGGTAGCGGCCGGCCTCGATCCGCGAGACGAGCGACAGCTCGGCGATGAGCTCGGTGAGCTGCCCCGACGCCGTCTCGATCATCTCGACGTACTTCCGCTGCTGGTCGCCGAGTGCGGCGTCGCGGCCGAGGGTGCGC